>JAUXDF010000110.1 GCA_030618505.1 Spongiibacteraceae bacterium
TGTAACGTTTTGGGTATGAGTTTGCGAAATCAAGGGGGATCACCCTGATATTCTCGAGCTCCACAAAGCGCACACCAAAAACGCTACGCGGGGGTTTTCCTGACGCAATTTTGGGTATATCCTTGGCAACACAATTGGCTAAACACAGACTATTTTGAGCAACATCGAAAACTGCACTGAAAAACTGACACTCGAACCCGATGACACTAGGCGACTAGCTAATCTATGTGGTCAGTATGATGAACATATCAAGCAACTCGAAAGCCGGCTTGGTATTATTATTCGTAACCGGGGCAATACCTTCCAAATCAGCGGCCCGACAAAAATGGTCAGCGTCGCCGTCGAGATATTACGTCAGCTTTATCTTGAGACCGAACAGAACGCCACCCTGAGCCCCCATGTGGTTCATCTTTATCTGCAGGAATCCGGACTCGAAGAAATGACTGACAGCGCGCCAACTAATGAGCTGCAAAGCAACGATCTCTCAAACAACAACGTACAGCCTATCAGCCTGATTCAAACTCGCCGCGGCACCATCAAACCGCGCGGCACCAATCAGCAGGCCTACGTTCGCGCCATCGGCCAATATGATATTAACTTTGGTATCGGTCCGGCCGGCACCGGCAAAACCTATCTGGCCGTCGCCTGTGCGGTATCCGCCTGGGAGAAAGAAGAAGTCAGGCGTATTTTGCTGGTTCGTCCAGCGGTTGAAGCCGGCGAAAAGCTCGGTTTTTTACCCGGCGACCTTGCCCAAAAAATCGACCCCTATCTGCGCCCTCTCTATGATGCCCTCTATGAGATGCTGGGGTTTGAAACCGTTGGCAAACTGATCGAACGTAATATTATCGAAGTAGCACCGCTGGCCTATATGCGTGGCCGCACCCTCAATAATGCTTTTATTATTCTCGACGAAAGCCAAAACACCACCCGCGAACAAATGAAGATGTTTCTTACCCGTATCGGTTTTTCCTCAACAGCGGTGATTACCGGTGACATTACCCAGGTTGATCTGCCACGGGGCACCCAATCAGGGCTGCTCCATGCCATGCAGGTACTCGAGGGCGTCAAGGACATCGGCTTTACCCATTTTGTCGCCAAAGATGTGGTTCGCCATCCGCTGGTGCAACGTATTGTTGAGGCTTACGATAAACATGAGCCGCCACCACAACACAAACCGGTCGTGTCACCTTCGGTAAAAAGGCAATCCTGATGCCCCTACAAATCGATATTAGCCAGGCCAGCGAGTGCGAGGATATTCCCTCGGACGAGAACATACGCCACTGGGTCAGCGCGGCCATCGAGGCTTCGGATAAAGCCTGCGAAATCAGCATTCGTATTGTTGATAGAGAAGAGATAAGCCAGTTAAATGCCAGCTATCGTCACAAAAGCACCGAGACCAATGTTTTGTCATTTCCCGCTGAACTGCCAACAGAAGTCGATTTAATCCTGCTGGGTGACATCGTTATCTGCGCGCCGGTAGTCAGCACGCAAGCCCAAGAACAGAAAAAAACACTACCTGCCCATTGGGCACACATGCTCATCCACGCCGCGCTGCACCTGCAAGGCTACGATCATATTGAAGAGCAGGATGCTAACATCATGGAAAACCGGGAAATTGAGCTATTAAAGCAACTCGGCTTCCCCAACCCCTATCTACATTAAACGATAATAAAATTACCATTAATGTTGGAACAAATAATAATCATGGAGACCATACTCACTAATGAGTGAAGACCCCAGTAGCATCGACCCCAGCGATAAAACCTGGATCGAAAAAATAGCCCAAACTTTCTGTGCAGAACCCAAAACCCGTGGTGATCTGCTGGCGGTGTTACGCATCGCCGGACAAAATGAAATCATCGACAGTGATGTACTGGCTATTATTGAAGGCGCCATGGAAGTGGCTGAAATGCAGGTTCGTGAAGTAATGATTCCTCGCTCACAAATTGTTGCCGTTAAAGCCGACTCTGCGGCCGTCGAAGCCCTGCCGCAAATCATCAAATCCGGTCACTCGCGTTTTCCGGTGATTGATGAATCCCTTGATGAGATCAAGGGCATTCTGCTCGCCAAGGATCTGCTACCCCTGGCGCTAGAGCAAGAAATCAATAACATTGATATCAACAAACTGCTTCGCCCGGCCACTAAAGTACCCGAAAGCAAACGCCTCAATGTACTACTAAAAGAATTTCGTGAACAACACAGCCACATGGCTATTGTGATCGACGAATATGGCGGCGTCTCCGGTCTGGTTACCATTGAAGATGTGCTGGAAGAAATTGTGGGTGAAATTGAAGATGAATATGACGGCGAAACCGACCCCTTTATCAAACAGCTGTCCAACAAGGATTACATTATAAAAGCGCTAACACCCATCGAGGAGTTCAACGCCAAGTTTCAGGCAGAGCTCAGCGATGAGGAATTTGACACCATCGGCGGCCTGATAATGCAAAATTTTGGGCACGTGCCCCACCGCAATGAAGTTACCACTATCGAAGATTTTCAGTTCAAGGTGCTCATCTCCGATAAACGCAGGATACACCTGCTACGCCTCATCCTGCGCAACAAGAGCCACGCCGAGCAGCAGGCCGATCAAATAGCGGGTTAAACAAAGCATGGCTCAACTACTCAAACTGCTGACAGACACCGGTTGGCGCGGCCACTTAATCGCCCTGCTGGCAGGCACCTTGATCACTCTGTCGCTAGCCCCCTTTAACATCTGGCCACTGAGCATAGTGGCGATTTTGTTATTTGCGCTTGGCTTACAAAAACTTAGCCCCAAACAAGCAACTCTGCGTGGCTGGCTGTTCGGTGCCGGCATGTTTGGCAGCGGTGCTTCCTGGGTTTATGTCAGCATCCATATCCACGGCAATGCTCCGATGCCGCTGGCACTATTACTGACCAGCCTGTTCTGCGGCGGACTGGCACTTTGCATCTCCCTGCTCAGCTACCCCTATGTGCGCTTTTTTCGCGACCAAAAAATGGGCCTGCTGCTGGCACTGCCAACACTGTGGGTATTAGGAGAATGGTTCCGCTGCTGGTTTCTAACCGGCTTCCCCTGGCTATTTCTCGGTTATACCCAGGTTGAAGCTCCGCTGGCAGGCTGGGCACCCATTATTGGCACGCTGGGCATCAGCTGGATTATTGCTTTCAGCGCCTGCCTGCTGGCTCAGCTTTGCCTGCAGCACCAACAATGGCGTAAGCATGTCATCGCCCTCTCAATCGCTGCCTTGTGCTGGTTAATCGCGCCAGCACTCAAGCAGCTTGACTGGGTTGAGGAAAAAACCGACGGCAAGCTAAGCGTGACAGTCATCCAGGCCAACATTCCCCAGGAAGAAAAGTGGAAGCCCGAGCAGCTGGGCCCAACACTGCGCCTATACCGCAAAATGACCGAACAAGCCTGGCAGGCAGATGATGTCGACCTGATCATCTGGCCTGAAACCGCCATCCCTCGCCTCTACCATCGCGCCCGTGCTTTTTTATCCTTAATGGAAAGTGAAGCTAACAAAAACCATTCCGCCATTATTACCGGCATCCCCTACAAACAACCCGAGCGTGGCACCTATCACAATACCGTGGTGGCCTTTGGCGAGGGCGAAGGCGTCTACCACAAACAACGTCTGGTTCCCTTTGGCGAATATGTCCCGATGGAAAAATGGCTGCGCGGCGTTATTGAGTTTTTTGATCTGCCGATGTCCAACTTCAGCCTCGCCCCCGAAGGTTATACCCTGCTCAGCGTTGGCAACTTTAAGCTGGCACCCTTTATCTGCTATGAAGTGGTTTATCCCGATCTGGTGGCCAACGCTATTCCAGCGGCAGATATTTTACTCACCATCAGCAACGACACCTGGTTTGGAAAATCCCACGGTCCTCTACAACACATGCAGATGGCGCAAATGAGAGCTTTGGAAAATGGCCGTTATTTGATTCGAGGCACCAACAACGGCGTGACTGCCTTTGTTAATGAAAAGGGGCAAATTATCAAGCAGGCCGAGCAATTTGTACAAACCACCCTTAGTGGTGAGGTGATCGCCATGCAGGGCGTCACACCCTTTTCACGCTGGGGTAGTACACCACTGATTCTTGCCTGCTGTGCCCTGCTACTCACCCTTTTACTCTGGCAGCGCCAGCGCTAATATTGTGACATCACCTGATAGCTAGGGTATCCTGTTTTCATATCCTATCCACCCCTTTACCGAGTTATCGAATTCACCGATGGACGAGCAATACAATCCCGCAAAAATCGAAGCCACTATTCAACAGCAGTGGCAACAAAATCGTAGTTTTAATGTAGAAGCACAGGCTGGCAAGGAAAAGTTTTATTGCCTGGCGATGTTCCCCTACCCCTCTGGCAAACTGCATATGGGGCATGTGCGCAACTACACTATTGCCGATGTAATTGCCCGCCACCAGCGTATGCTGGGAAAAAACGTCCTGCAGCCAATGGGCTGGGATGCCTTTGGTCTGCCCGCCGAAAATGCCGCCATTAAACACAATACCGCGCCGGCCCACTGGACCTATGAAAACATCGATTATATGAAAGGCCAGCTCAACAGACTGGGCTTTGGTTATGACTGGGAAAGGGAGCTGGCCACCTGCAAGCCAGACTACTATCGCTGGGAACAATGGTTCTTCACCCAACTCTTTGAAAAAGGTCTGGTCTATAAAAAAACCTCTGCGGTCAACTGGTGCCCCAACGACATGACGGTGCTTGCCAACGAGCAAGTAATTGATGGCTGCTGCTGGCGCTGTGACAGCAAAGTCGAGCGTAAGGAAATTCCCCAGTGGTTTATTAAAATCACTGACTACGCAGAGGAGTTACTCAAGGATCTTGAACAACTGGATGAGTGGCCCGAGCAAGTCAAAACCATGCAAAAAAACTGGATCGGCCGCTCCGAGGGCGTCGAACTGCAGTTTGGCACCGACAATCCAGACAAAGCCCTGAGCGTCTACACCACCCGCCCCGACACCTTGATGGGTGTCACCTATGTGGCTGTCGCAGCTCAACATCCACTGGCGCTACAGGCAGCCGAAAATAATCCTGCGCTGGCAACTTTTATTGCCGAGCAAAATAATATGAAAGTAGCCGAAGCAGATATGGCTACCATGGAAAAGAAAGGCATGGACACTGGCCTAAAGGCCACTCACCCGATTACCGGCAGACAAGTGCCAATCTGGGTCGCCAACTTTGTACTAATGAGTTACGGCTCAGGCGCTGTTATGTCAGTGCCAGGTCATGATCAACGCGACTGGGAATTCGCTCACAAATACAAGCTGCCGATCGAACAAGTTATCAAACCAGAGGATAACAACACCGAGTGCGATCTTGAAAAAGCAGCCTTTACCGACAAAGGCATACTGCTTAACTCCGGTGACTTTAATGGACTTAACTTTGAGCAGGCTTTTTCCGCCATCGCAGAAAAACTGCAAGCCCTCGGCAAGGGCGAAAAAACCGTTAACTTCCGTCTGCGCGACTGGGGTGTTTCCCGCCAGCGCTACTGGGGCTCACCTATCCCGATGATGAGTGACGGCCAGGGCGCTGACATTCCCGTTCCCGCCGACAAACTGCCAGTGATATTACCCGAAGATGTTGTTATGGACGGCATTCACTCGCCCATCAAACAGGATCTCGAGTGGGCCAACATCAACATAGACGGCAAAACCCTGCAACGCGAAACAGACACCTTCGACACCTTTATGGAGTCCTCCTGGTACTACGCACGTTTTACCTGCCCTGACTTTAGCGAAGGTATGCTCGATAGTGAAGCCGCCAATTATTGGCTACCCGTCGATCAGTATGTGGGTGGTATTGAACATGCAATTTTACACCTGCTCTACGCGCGCTTTTTTCACAAACTGATGCGAGACATGGGGCTAGTTAATAGCGACGAACCCTTTAAGCGTTTATTGTGCCAGGGCATGGTGGTGGCCGAAACTTTTTATCGCCTTGAAGAAAACGGTAAAAAAGAATATTTCTCCCCCACCGAAGTTAAGATAGAAAAAGATGATAAGGGTCGAACTCTCGGTGCTACATTAATCAGCGATAGCAAGGCCGTTCAGGTTGGTAACATTGAAAAAATGTCCAAATCCAAAAGTAACGGTGTTGATCCCCAGGGTATGATCGATCAATACGGCGCGGACACTGTTCGCCTGTTTATGATGTTTGCCGCTCCACCGGAACAATCACTGGAATGGTCAGATTCGGGCGTAGAAGGTGCACACAAATTTCTCAAACGTTTATGGAAGCTAGTTCGCAGCCATATCGCTGCAGGCGAAATAAACAGTGTGGATTTCAGCACGCTCGAGCTTAACGAAAAACAACAAAACCTGCGCCGCAAATCCCACGAAACAATTAAAAAGGTCAGCGACGATTACGCACGCCGCTACACTTTTAACACCGCTATTGCTGCGGCAATGGAGTTGTGTAACGACATCTCACGCCTTAACAGCAAAGACCAGCAAGGCTTTGCAGTAGAACGTGAGGCGATAGAAGTAGCGATATTAATCCTCGCCCCCATCGCCCCACATATCTGTCATGAGCTGTGGAAAGAACTCGGCCATAGTGAAGACATCATCAATGCGCAATGGCCCACGGTTGACGAGTCCGCTCTCGTTCGACAAAGTGTTGAAGTGGTTGTACAAGTCAACGGAAAACTGCGCGCTAAACTGCAGGTACCGGTCGATGCCAATCAGGAAACACTACAGGCACTCGCCAATCAAGAGGAAAATGTCAGTAAATTCCTGGAAGGAAAAACCGTGCGCAAGGTCATCCTGATTCCAAACAGACTGTTAAATATTGTCGCCAATTAAGTTCGGATAAATGATAAAAACAAAGATGGTAAAGCTCATTGTTTTAACACTAACGGCACTGCTGCTGACTAGCTGTGGTTTCCAACTGCGAGGCCAACTCGACCTGCCGCCAGAACTACAGGAAATGTCAGTATCTGGCCGTGACGCCTATAGCGAACTTATTGTTGCACTAAAGCAACAGCTGGAAACTGCCGGTGTCACCATCAATGAAAATGCCGATATCACTTTATTTATTATCACCGAAGAGAAAGATAAACAGCGCGTATCGGTTTCAAAAACGGTTTATTACGACGAGTACCAACTGATTAACCGCGCCACCTTTGAGCTGCGTGACCGAGCCGCCACAGCACTGACACTGCCCGAAACTGTTACCGCCCAGGTACTCTACCAGGATGATGCCAGCAACCCGGCCAGCAAATCCAATGAGGAAAATATTCTGCGCCGCGAACTGCAAACCAACCTGGCCTTACAGATTCTCCGCCGTGTTACCGCGATAACGCCCGAGCAACTTAGCGCAGAACAAGCCAACGTCGTTAGCGAGAAATAGCCCTCATGCGCTTAAGAGCCGATCAACTTAACCGACACCTTCAGCAAAGCCCGGCCCCACTCTATTACGTTTCCAGTGATGAGCCTTTTCAGTTACAGGAGAGCTGTGATGCCATTCGACGCTGCTTTCGCGAAAACGGCTTTACTGAAAGGGAAGTCATGCAGGTTGATCGAAGCTTTGACTGGCAGGAACTCCTCAGCAGTGCCAACAGCTTGTCTTTATTCGCGGAGCGAAAATTAATTGAACTGCGCCTAAGTAGCCCCAAACCCGGTGATGCCGGCTCGAAAGTTTTGCGCAAATATGTCGAACACCTAAACCCCGACACCGCACTGCTAATCAGCTCACCCAAAATTGATGCTTCCACGCAAAAAACCAAGTGGTTTAAAACACTCGAAAATGCCGGCGTTATGCTGCAGCTATGGCCTCTTGATGCCCAGCAGCTGCCCCACTGGATTGAACAACGCTTAAAACAGCACGGCTTAAATGCTGACAGAGAAGCGCTGCTGATGATTGCAGAGCGAGTGGAAGGCAACATGTTAGCCGCCGCACAGGAGGTCGATAAGCTCAGTCTGCTAGTCAGCGATAAAACCATTAGCGCCGAAACCGTGGCCGCCGTTGTTGCCGACAGCAGTCGCTACAATGTCTACAATCTAGCTGACCATGCACTGGCCGGCAGAAGCCGTGAGGCGCTGCGCGCTCTTAGCGGGTTGCGAGCAGAAGGCGGCGATGCTCTGCATATTCTATGGGCCTTAAGCAGAGATATTCGCCTGCTAAGTGATGCCCATCATGCCCAGCAACAAAATCAGTCGATTGATGCATTTTTAAAACGTCAGCGTGTTTTTGATAAACGTATTCCACTGATAAAGGGTGCATTAAAACGTTTGGGTGGACGTGAAAAAATCAACAGCCTGTTCAGCTTGGCACAAGACATTGATCACGCCACCAAAGGCTTGAGCAAAGAATCAGTTTGGGATGAGCTGGCCGAGCTCTGCCTTAGACTGGGAGGCTCATCGAAGCTGAAGATTAGCAAATAGGAAAACCCGAGATAACTGCACCGCCGCACTCCGCTACTATCCCTGCCCCCGCAAACAAACACCTATATCAAACTTAACTAGTGCCTATCCAGAAACCGGAAGTTTTCGAAAATTAAGTCTGCTCCTGGCCAACGCAAATCTAGCTCCTAGGCCTTTTCAAGGCCTTTAAGTCGCAAGATTTGCGTTGGCCAGGATCACTTTGTCTAATTTCTGGATGGGCACTAACTAATACTTGTATGCTTATCTATCCGACT
>JAUXDF010000094.1 GCA_030618505.1 Spongiibacteraceae bacterium
AGTGCCCATCCATAAATCAGACAAAGAGGTCATGGCCAACACCAATCTTGCGACTTAAAGGCCTTGAAAAGGCCTAGGAGCTAGATTGGTGTTGGCCATGACCGGACTTAATTATCGAAAACTACCAGTTTCTGGTTAGGCACTAGCTACCGTTGGTTCTCACCAAAAATGATTAATTGGCAAGATAAGTGGACTCTTTTATAGATCAGCCATTAAGTAGTCCGAACCAGTCAATTTCGGCGCGAATCCGTATGCAAATCATTTGCACGCTAGTTGGGATTACTCTTAACAGTCAATACCGCTTCGCGCCAAGCTTCTTGCGAACCATCACTACAGTTTTCCGCTCCCCAGTAAGCACGCATTGATACTACCTTGCCTGCTTCGTTAAAACGAAATATATCAATTACATTAATATGCATAGCAGCTTCGCCAGGCACCGTTATATCAAAAGGAAAAGCCGCTTCCATTCCCGCCACTCGCACCTGGCCGGAAAGCTTTGCTTTAATACCCATAGCCAGCGCATTGCTATAAAAGGTGCGAACACCTTCTATGCCCTCAATTAAATCACTACCGACCGGATCTTCAAGCGTTGCGTCATCAGCATAAAGTCCAACAATGGCATCGAGATTTCCCGCGTTCAATGCATGGATATAGCCATTAACGGCTTCAAGATATTTCTGTGTATCACTCATTTATCATCTCCCCAAATATTTCTGTGATTGCTTGCTCTATAATCAAATTCACTTAAAATAAGCCACCCAGCTTCAAGGTGTCTCATTCATTGCTTACACCTTCAAATAAAACGCACCGAGACCTGTAGTATGCAAGAAGGTAGCAGTTCTGAGATCAAAAGACCCGTCTGGCTATTCAGCATGGACTCTGAGCAATTTTCTGCCGCCCCCATGACCACCGGGGGCATCAAAGCCTACTACCACGAGTACGGTGAAAAACACCCGCAAACCGATATAGAACTGGTTCATTTTCTGCAAAGCGGTGAAATCGTTGGCTGGCTCAAGCACTGGCAAGAACAACTACTGCCTATTGCCAAACAAGCCGCCGCTAAAGGCCAGACTCCCATTGCGGGCTTTAGTTTTTACACCTGGAATGCCGCAGAATTTCTGGAGCTGCTCAACGAACTCAAAGCCAGCTGCCCCGAACTGATGATCGTCGTCGGCGGCCCTCACGTTCAACAAGCCGAAGACTATCTGTTTGATGACCCGATTGATATCGTCGTTTTGGGTGAGGGAGAGGAAACTTTCAAATCCCTGCTCGACTGTGGTGAGTTAAGCGACAGAACGCAGATTCCAGGACTGGCATTTTTAAACCCTCAAGGTGATCTGCTAAAAACCGCCGCCCGGGCGCGCACCAAGGATCTCGACACCCTCCCCTCGGCACTCAACGTAGTGCCGCTGACCAATGACAAGGGGGAAGCCTTGTATGAGTCAATCTCCTATGAAAGTTCACGCGGCTGCCCATTTCGCTGTGCTTTTTGCGAATGGGGAACCGGTGCCATCGGCGGTAAGATGTATCAGTTTTCCATGGAACGCATCCGCAAAGACTGGAATAAAATCATCGACAGTGGCATTCAGAATATCTGGCTGGCCGACTCCAATTTCGGCGCACTAAGAGAAGACCTTGAAAAAGCCCAACTTATCTGCGAGTTAAAAGAACGCACCGGTCTGCCCTCTACTTTTGCCACCTCCTGGTCAAAAAAGCACAGCCCCCGAGTGCAGGAAATTGTCATGCTACTCAACAGCAATGGCCTGCTACCCCACTATCAGCTGGCTCTGCAAACACTGACACCCCTGGCACTTGAACTCAGCAACCGCAAAAATATGGATGCTAACAAATACAAACCCATCGCCAAGCAGATGGCCGAAGCCGGTGTACCGATTGCAGCCGAGTTGATCTGGGGTTTACCCGGCGATACCCTCGCCAGCTTTGAAAAGAATCTCGATCTGCTACTCTCAACCTTCCCCAACATCAACATCTTTGGTTATACGCTCTTACCCGGCACCGAGTTTTATGAAAAGCGTGAACAGTTTCAGATTGACGCTATTCCTGTTGCTGGCTACGGCAAAGCCAAGGGCGAGTACGTTGTAGGCTGCCACACCTTTGATCGCGACGAGGGGATTGAGGGCTACCTGCTAATCAGTGCCCATATCATTCTGATTCATGGCCACGTCATGCCCTTAACCAGCAAGTACCTCTCTTTAGAAGGCTCTGTGCCGGTGTCCCCTCTGTTCAGGGAAGTACTGAAAGCCATCATTGCCAAATTCAGTCGTGATATAGAGGGTGTAGATTTAAGTAGCCGAATGGAAATTTACGAGAATCGCGACCTGATCTATCTTGCCATGCTTAAACAAGTCGACACCTGCTATGAGGTCATTCGCCTAACCTTTAAACATTGGTTTGAACAACACAGCACAGACCCAGCCACCATCGAACAAGCGTTTAGCGTTCTTGAACTCGACAGACAGCTCTGCCCCCGCACAGGCACAAAAGCCTATATTGAACACAGCTTTGATTTTTCGGCAAATCAGGTTTATCAAAAACTACAGGCGATGGAACTACCTGACAGTCAATACTTTGAGCCGGCGAGCGAAACCTTGCTGATTCGACATCCCGGTGGACTTGGCGATATTGTTAAAGGCGCTAACGGCGGTAGCTGGATCAAAGGTGAAATTGAAGGTAGTGGACATATCAGCAACAAGCAAAGCAGCGAAGGAAAACATTACAGTGCTGACTCCGTTCTCACTAGCAAAACAATGACAGCCTAATTAGTGTGCTAGTATTAACTCAACGGCCTGCAAAGAAACAAGTTTAGCCACTCGCTGGATAACGGCTACTGTGCGCATTAGGCAAAAATAGACTAAGGAAGCTTTGCCCACTACCCACAGTATGCAAACACTCTCACACTTTACACGACCGATAAAGCGCTATAGCACCCAGCTATGGCCTGTTTTTGCATTGCTTTTTCTACTGGCAATAAACAGCCCAGCAATATCAGCAACGCCAGTAATTGAAGGCGAGATGTCCAGACTCACGCTAGGTCTCCACACCCGATTCATTGCTAATAATGGACAGGCTTACTCCCAACAACAAATTATTGCTAAGCCAAGCAATATTCCCTGGCAACAATCTTCTAATGAAAGTGTATCTATTGGTAATATTGCCATGCCTCACTGGATTTATGTCGAATTTGATACCAAAGACCTTCACGATCATGACTGGCTTATTACCATTGGCAACCCGATGCTGGAGTCAGCAACATTTCACGTCTATGAAAACAATCATTTGATTAGCAAAAAGACCATGGGCAGCCGCTACCCTTTTTACCAACGACCGATTCATCAGGCGGATCCCAATCTTCCCATCAAACTAAAAAATGATAGCCATTATCAATTGCTATTCTATGTTGAGCCTGAAGGCTTAGTTGATTTTCCCATCACCCTGCAAACAACAACAGCGCTCATCAATCGCTCATCAAGAAACACTCTAATCAATAGCAGTTACTATGGCATGTTTGCCATCATGGCCGCCTATAACTTTTTCTTATTTTTATCCACAGGTTCATTAGCCTACCTGATGTATGTGGGTTTTATCTCTTCCCTGGGGCTTTTTCAGGCCAGCATTGCTGGCATTGCCTATCAGCTATTATGGCCGAACACGCCGGAAATAAACCATTATGTACTTAGCATAACAACCAATACCAGCACACTGTTTGCCACATTATTTACCCTTACGTTTTTAAATATCAATCGAGATAGCGGCAAGGTATATGGCTATTTTTCTATCCTTGCCATACTCTCTATTTTCGGTGTTATTGGCTCATTTTTTCTGCCACAACATGTCACCCTGACCTATGCTGCCATTCTCGCCATGACCGCCTTTCCCAGCTTCTTTTTTGCCGGTGTTGCCTCCTGGCGAAAGGGGTATCAATATGCCCGTTTTTTCACCATCGCCTGGTTTCTGTTGTGCTTTTTTGTCGCCTGGGTCGGCATGGCGGCACTGGGCGTTAGCACCGTACCCATAAATAACGTATGGAACACGCTCAAAATTGTCAGTGCTGCAGAAATGGTGCTGCTTGCCTTTGCATTAGCAAGTCGCATCAATTATTTAACCCAACGGGAAAAAAGCACTCGGGAAGAAAATAGAGTCATGGGGGAATTTATTGCCCAAGTTAGTCATGAATTACGCACGCCAATGAACGGCATACTGGGTATGTCCGAGTTATTACAGGGAATGCTAAAGGATAAAACCGAACGCCACTACAACGACGTCATCTACCAATCAGGTCAGTCACTGCTCAATGTCATTAACGATATTTTAGATTCAGCAACACTGGATGCCAATAAACTTAAAATTGAGATCCATAGCTTTGATTTACATGAGTTTGCGCTAAATACCTTTTGCATTATCGAAGCCCAAACCATTAGTAAAAAAATCACGTTAACGGCAGACATTGACGACCGACTACCTCGCCATATCAAAGGTGACCACAAACGCATAGGCCAAGTACTTAATAACTTTCTCAGTAATGCCGCCAAATTCACCAACAAAGGGTCAATCCACCTAAATATCTTCCCAAAGCACGGCTTTATTCGCTTTGAAGTTACTGATACAGGAATCGGCTTGTCTGAGGCGGAACAACAGGAGCTATTCAAGCCCTTCTCCCAAGTCGGGAAAACGCACAACAAACAACTTTCCGGAACAGGACTAGGGTTGCATATTTGCAAACGCTTAAGTAAATTAATGAATGGCGCTATTGGTGTAAACAGCAGCGAGGGAAAGGGGGCAACTTTCTGGTTAGAGATCCCCTTGCAAGCAGGCTCCATTGCCAGCATGAAGGCACTCGGGACTCAAGGTTCAGAGAGCTCGCCCATCACTAAACCGCTATCTATTTTAGTAGCAGAAGACAACACTGTTAACCAACTGGTCATCAAGAAAATCTTGGAGAAAAACCAACATACCGTCACTATTGAAGAAGACGGTTTAAAAACTCTCGACAAGCTGAAGAAAAACTACAGTGATTATGACCTGATATTAATGGATTGCGAAATGCCTAAAATGGATGGTTATACTACCTCAAAGAAAATTCGCCAGCATGAAAAGAACAACAACTTACCCAGGAAGCCGATTATTGCATTAACCGCCCACGCATTGGATTACCACCATGAACTCTGCTTAAATTCAGGCATGGATGATGTTCTATCAAAGCCAGTTAACGAAAGGCGCATACTCGAAGCCCTTCATAAGCACTGCGCTCAATAATCCGCCACCTCATAAATGTAACTCAGGACAGAAAAGAATGGATTGCACGCTAAGCTCAAGTGAAAAAAGACAATACGATGCCTGGATGCATTCACCCACGGTTTTTTCCACTATCCCCTCGGAGACAATACTGGCCTTTAAAATATCCCGGCTACTTCACCAGCCACCGAGCAAAACGCTGAAAGCACTCAGGGGAGTTGCCGAATTAGATTCAGCCCTGCGTGAAGCAGTTGAGTCCTATGTAATGAAAACCCCATCACTGGCCTTTGAACAAAGCCCGCCAAAACGTCTTATCACATTAATAGAAAACCATTAACTTTCATTTGAATCCATTAGACCTGGGATCTTTCTTTAGCTGCTGCTGATACCGTAAACCATTTTCAACATAATGATCGGCAACCCAGGTCAGTGCGGTTTGCTGCTCATCAGAAAGCTCGCGTTTAATTTTTCCGGGAGATCCAACAACCAGCGAGCCATCAGGAACCACCATATTCTCGGTAACCAAAGTATTCGCACCTATAATGCAGTTACTGCCAATTTGCGCGCCATTTAACACCACCGCATTAATGCCAATCAGCGTATTGTCGCCAATAGTGCAACCGTGCAACATGGCCTTATGACCAATAGACACACCCCGGCCAATTTTTATTGGATAACCAGGGTCGACATGAAGAACTGAAGCATCCTGTATATTGGTATTCTCACCAATCGTAATCTGATCCCCATCACCTCGGATCACCACATTAAACCAAACACTAACACCCTGCGCTAAGGTGACATTACCAACAACGGTCGCATTCGGTGCAATAAAATGATTATCTCCTTGAAGCTCTACACTAAGATCATTTAATTGATAGATCATGACTTTTCCCTAAGAAATAAAGAATTAAAGTACGCTGTTAATGACGCCCTACCGAAATCACTCTGCCAACTTTATTCTAGTAAACTATTGTCTATTCAGCGACGATTATTTGCGATCCAGGATCAGCACCGGACCGTAAACCGTATTAATAAATTCCAACAATATATACGCGGTAATTCCCCACACTGAATACCCCTGATATTCAAAGCGAGGAACCTTTCGGGCATTCCCGCGGTACACCACATCATCCACAAAAAGATTACCCGGCTGGCGCAGAAAATCGACAGGCACGCCAAACACGCTACTCAACTCTTGCTGATTAACCTTCAGTGGCTGGCTCGCTGGGATCACCCCGACAAAAGTACTCACCTGCACATCATAACGTGTCAGCATCGGTGCAAGCTCTCCAATCACTTTGACACATTGACGAGGAAGCCCGATCTCCTCCTCGCTCTCGCGCAGGGCGGTTTCCATCAACGAACTGTCCGACTCATCACGCTTACCACCCGGAAACGCCACCTCTCCGGCATGGCGGCGCATATGCGCAGCGCGTTTTGTTAAAATTATTTTCGGCTGCTCTTCATCGGTGATAGCAAGTAATACCGCCGCTTGACGAGGAAAGTCCCTATGGGGTTGCCTGCCTACGTCTTCAAAGCACTTTTTTATCTCTGCTAACATTAAAATCCCACTATATCGCGCTTTATAAGATCACAGTGTCTTTTTAACTTCATTTCACACTAAGGCCATGTTTTGAAAGCATTATTAAGAATATAAGAGCATGCCATATAACTTATATGCATATAAAATATTATTTTATTCTCATTTCGTCTATAAAATAATTAGTTTGTCTTTCATTCTAAAACACATCTCAGCTTCACTCTCTAAGCAACTGTTCTGATTATATTTTAAGCAGAGAAAAAACTCACTCCAACATTCACCCTGCCCCCGAAGAAACCAAGCATAAGTGACAATGCAGCATTCGCCTTACAGATCAAGTCTTAACCAATAATGAATTTATCGGTAGTATAAATCCTACAGTATGCAAGTCGTTTAATATTATTTAATTATATACTTAGCACTGGTCATTGATTTACCGAACTAGCGAGGGACAGGAAAAACAGGCCAGAGAAAGTTTGAAAACGGTAGGAGTGAAAGTATGCGGTACGAATTACCGAATTTTGATACCTTGTTGGGAATGGCACAAAACAACCCTGATGAGCTAGAACAGTTACGCCGAAATCTAACCGGACAAGTCATTGATTCAGCACCGGAGGAAATAAAAAGGCGCCTGCACGGCCTGCAGTTCCAGATAGATGCTCGATGCCAAAGCTCAAGCAACCCGATGTCAGCCTGTATCAAAATCTCGCAAATGATGCATGAATCCCTCTCAACTATGCGCTTTGTTTTAAACAACGTCACAGGAGAAGGTGAACCTATTCCCGCATTGCTTGAGCGCAACAGATCAAACAGCGCAGATGTTATTCCCTTTCGCGCCCGCTAAAAGCTTTTTCTAAACTTACAAATCCGCCAGCTGCCATACCTGGTACGCTGGCTCTTCATAGGGATGGCACTGCTTTAAAGCCTCAATGACGGATGACACCAACTCATCACTACATACCAGTTCCACTTTATACTCTGCAAGCTGCTCCAACTCGCCCTGATTCCCAATAAAAGGAGAACTGCCGTCCAAAGGACGAAACTGTCCCTGCCCTTTACTTTGCCAACAGCAGTAATCGTAATCACCAATCACTCCGCCACCGGCCTGAAAAACACCTTGTTTGACGACCTCCAGGTGCTCTTCCGGCACATAAAAACACAGCTTATACATCCCACACTCCCTGAGCTAACCTGATTATTTCACTCAAAACAAAACTATACAACCAATCGCTGCAATTGTTGCTGATCATAAAATTCAGCAACAAAGTTATCCAGACCGCCGCACTCTATCGCCGCACGTAAATCCGCCATCAAACGCTGATAAAATCGCAAATTATGGATAGTATTCAACTGAGAGCCGAGAATCTCTTTGCATTTATCAAGGTGATGCAAATAAGCACGAGTGAAATTCTGACAAGTATAACAATCACATTTATCATCCAGCGGAATCGTACTGTGTCGATGTTTAGCGTTACGCAGTTTCAACACCCCGGTAGAGGTAAAGATATGTGAATTACGCGCATTACGCGTTGGCATCACACAATCAAACATATCAATACCACGACACACCGCCTCAACAATATCCTGCGGTTTTCCCACTCCCATCAAGTAGCGCGGTTTCTCCTTTGGCATCTGTGGTGTCAGCTCATTAAGCACCGCCAGCATATCCTCTTTTGGCTCGCCCACGGATAAACCACCAATAGCATAACCATCAAAACCGAGCTTATCCAAAGCCTCCAACGAGCGCTTGCGCAAGTCAGGGTACATCCCCCCTTGAACAATACCAAAAAGTGCCGAAGGATTATCAGCATGCGCAACTTTACTCCGCTCCGCCCAACGCAGGGACAACTCCATCGACACCCGCGCCTCTTCCACCGTAGCGGGATAAGGTGTGCACTCATCAAAAATCATCACGATATCCGAGCCCAGATCGCGCTGAATTTGAATCGCCTTTTCAGGATTCAGTGACACCTTGCTACCATCCACTGGAGATTGAAACTCAACACCCTGCTCGGTAATTTTACGCATCGCCCCGAGACTAAAAACCTGAAAACCACCGGAGTCGGTTAAAATCGGTTTATTCCAGCCGGTGAAGTCATGCAAATCACCGTGCTCGCGAATCACCTCTGTGCCAGGGCGCAACATCAAGTGAAAGGTATTGCCCAGAATAATATCCGCACCAATCGCCTCAATATCACGGGGCAACATTCCCTTCACCGTGCCATAGGTACCCACTGGCATAAAAGCCGGTGTTTCCACCACACCACGGGGAAAAGTCATTCGTCCCCGACGCGCTTGCTGATCATTACAGTCCAGCTCAAAACGCATAAAACAGCGCTCACTCATTTTGTCTCTCTCTATAAAAAAATTCTATCTACGAACACCAACTAGTAAGAAAGCTGTGACACTTACCGGCGTTTAAAAGGCTGATGGAGGGTGCTGCTTGAGCTTCGATGCGTTTCTTTACGCTGCGTGCGCAG
>JAUXDF010000096.1 GCA_030618505.1 Spongiibacteraceae bacterium
GCGCCCTTGTCAATCAGCTTTTCACGCGGACGCTCCGCCGCCGGCCAATCCCTTATTGCCATAGATCCTCCCTGGATTCTAAAACTTCCTTTTAAAATAACGACTACAATAAACTCAACGCTTCGAAAACCGGCCTACAGATGGTATCTTAGCGCCCAACTTGCCCATTAATCTCCTGTATCAAGCCATACTAACCGTGTCAAAAGCCCAATTAAGCAACAAACATATTATTCTTGGCGTTACCGGCGGCATCGCTGCCTACAAAGCCGCCGAGCTTATCCGCCTGCTACGCCAGCATAATGCACAAGTTCGCGTGGTGATGACGCAAGGTGCGCGCGAGTTTATCACACCCTTAACGCTGCAGGCGCTATCGGGCAATCCAGTCCACCTCGATCTACTCGATCCAGAGGCTGAAGCCGGCATGGGCCATATTGAACTAGCCAAATGGGCTGACCTGATTCTTATAGCACCGGCCAGCGCTAATTTTATTGCTCGCCTTACAAATGGCCAGGCAGATGATCTGCTTACCACGCTGTGCCTTGCTACCATCGCCCCGATTGCCATTGCCCCGGCCATGAACCAGGCCATGTGGCTTAATAGCCAAACACAAAGAAACTGCCAACAGCTACAAGACAAGGGTATTACGCTTTTTGGCCCAGGCAGTGGCACTCAGGCCTGCGGTGATGTTGGCCCTGGCAGAATGCTGGAACCTCTTGAGCTGAGCGAACTCAGTGCCGCTTTATTTCCCACTGGTTTGTTTAGCGACAAAAAAATCGTCATCACCGCCGGCCCCACCCGCGAGGCGATTGATCCCGTGCGCTATATCAGCAACCACAGCTCTGGCAAGATGGGTTTTGCACTGGCTCAGGCCGCCATCGATGGTGGCGCCCAAACAACACTGATTGCAGGGCCAGTGTCACTTGAAGCTCCTGAGGGCGCTGCACGAATCGATGTGATTAGCGCGCGGCAAATGTATGATGCCGCGCTGACTGCAGCAGCCGATTGTGATATTTTTATCGCTACGGCAGCCGTTGCCGATTATCGGCCAACAAAACTTGCCGATCAAAAAATCAAAAAAGACCGCAACCCCAATACTCAAGACACGATGGTCATTGAGCTAAGCCTCAACCCTGATATTGTTGCCGCCGTTGCCGCACGGCCAGACAAACCTTTTACCGTTGGTTTTGCCGCCGAAACACAGCAAGTTGTTGACTATGCCCACGATAAATTAACACGTAAAAATCTCGATATGATTATTGCCAATGATGTCTCAGCAGCAGGCATTGGATTTAACAGCGATGACAATGCTGTCACCGTCGTTTGGCCTCAGGGTCAGCAACAAATCGAAAAAACCAGCAAACGACAGTTGGCAAAACTGCTGATGGAGCATATTGCCAAACAGTACCAGCGCACAAATTCATAAACCTGAGACTGTCGATATTGGGATTTTAGGTCTATAGTAATATTCAAAAAACTGTAATGGAATCATGGCTAAACGGAAAAAGAACGAAACAAGTAAAGCGACTGTTAGTAAAAAGGCATCCGCTAAAAATCTGCTGGCAAGCAGCTTTGCACTGACTCTTGGTGCTACCTGGCTGAGCTTGCTGGTGGTTGCCGGCTTCCTTGCGCTATGGCAAGCACCCCAGGATAACACTCGGCAAATCAATGCCAGTAGCACCAGACTGGCCCAGCATCAGGCGCAATCACTGCAAGTTGCCATCAGCCAAGGTCAGGCACAACTTCAGGCCTATGCCCTCTATCCGGCCATCGCCGAGCTACTCGCAGCCCAGGATATAATCAGTCTGGAGCAACACGCTCAGCAGTTAAGTTATTTATTTCCCAATATCGCCAGCCTCAGGTTGATTCCACTGGGACCTCTGGGCATTGCTGGCCTGGGGAAAAACAACATCAGCCTGAGAAATAATATTGAAGTCGATATGGTGCGCAGGGCATCGCAGAAGGACGCGGTTCCGGTAGAACTATACAACCATGAGGAACAGTGGCTGTTTAGTATCGCACAGCCGGTAGTCGATCAAAACGATGTAGCGGTCGGCGCAATTTTACTCACCTTAAACAATCGTTTTATTGATGATATTCTCGCCAGACTTGATCCTGCCCTCGGTCAAACCAGCCTGCAACTCAGCGGCAGCAAAAAACGCATAGTCAGCCAGCACGGCATTCAAGGGGTGGACACATATCGCCAACAGGCTTCAATACCCTATCAGGGTTGGCAGCTCTCTTTTAGCCCCAGCCAGACACTTGTCACCGAACGCAGCAACAAACCCTTAAACAGCCTCATTGCGCTGGGTTCAGCCGCCCTGCTCATTACCCTGCTTGCCCTGCTTGCCTACCGGCAGCTGAGCCAGACCATCACTCGACATTTTGATTTACTGGTGGACTATGCCGAGAAACTTAACGACAAAACTAAAGCCAGCAGCCCCGAATTCAGCCTGGCCCGTTTCACCGAGATAGCGACCAAAATGTCTGAGTTGCGGCGCATGGGAGTTAGTGAGACCAACGGCAAACAAGCTGCGGTGGAGAAACCTAGTCAAACTGCTGATCCGCTGTTTCAGAATGAGTCCCTGGACGACGTACTGGATCTGGACAATCTTGGCAGTCTGGACGACGTGCTCGATCTCGATAACTCATTGCTACTGTCTGAAAGCGAAATGCCGGAACTCAATGAACAAATCTTTCGTGCTTACGATATTCGCGGCATTGCCGAAAGCGAGCTTAATGAGGCCGTTTGCTACCACCTTGGTTTGGCGATCGGTAGCGAGGCCGGCGAGCAGGGGCAGCAAAGTGTGGTGGTGGCCTGTGATGGCCGCCACTCCAGTCCGGCGATAAAAGATGCCATCAGCCAGGGCCTGATGGACAGCGGGCGGGATGTTATCGACATAGGTATGCAGCCTACCCCGCTGCTCTATTTTGCCTGCCACCACCTCGACACGCAGTCTGGTGTGATGGTCACCGGCAGCCACAACCCTTCGGAATATAATGGCCTGAAAATTGTCATCGACGGCACCACATTAAGTTATGACGCTATTCAAAAACTCAAGCAACGAATACAAACCCAGAATTATCAAAAAGGCCAGGGCAGCCATCAACAGCAGGATGTCAGTGAAGACTATATCGAAACGATTACCTGTGATGTTGCTATCGCCCAGCCTCTAAAGGTCGTTGTTGACTGTGGCAACGGGGTTGCCGGCATCTTAACTCCCCGACTTATTGAAGAGTTGGGCTGCGAGGTAATTCCACTCTATTGTGATATCGATGGTGATTTCCCCAATCACCACCCCGACCCCAGCATTGTTGAAAACCTGCAGGATCTGATTGCAGCAGTTGACGAACACCAGGCCGATTTGGGTATCGCACTCGATGGTGACGGAGATCGGATCGGGGTTGTCAGTGGCAGCGGCAAAGTTATTTTGCCCGATCGCTTACTGATGCTGTTTGCCCAGGATGTTGTTTCACGTAACCCCGGCACCGATGTTATTTTTGATGTTAAATCTACTCGCCATCTTAATACCCTGATCAGCAGCTATGGCGGCCGACCAATTATGTGGAAAAGTGGTCACTCCTATATCAAGGAGAAAATGCAGGAAACCGGCGCCCTGCTGGGCGGTGAGCTAAGCGGTCATATTTTCTTCAAGGAACGCTGGTTCGGCTTTGATGATGGTATCTACAGTGCCGCCAGATTGATTGAAATACTCAGTACCTCAGATGCAGATTTAGATAACCAGCTAAGCGCCTTTACGGAAAGCATCAGCACCACCGAACTGCACATTAACGTGGGTGAAGATAATAAATTTGCACTAATGGAAGCACTGAGCGCGAAAGCACAGTTTGACGATGCAAAAATATCCACGCTGGATGGTATTCGCGCTGATTTCCCCGATGGCTGGGGCCTGGTGCGCGCCTCCAATACCACACCGGTTTTGACCCTGCGCTTTGAAGCTGATACCGAAGAAGCACTACAGCGCATTCAAAATCAATTTAAAGAACAACTATCAGCGATTGACAGCTCCTTAAGCTTTCCGTTTTAATTCAACTCCAGCGTAAGGTACCACAGAGTTTTTGTGCCAGCCCGTTACGCGGTGTTGCCGTCCCTTGCTCACAGCGATAAACTTGCCGCAGCAGCAATCGCAACAACAAACACACGCATCATCACAAGTTTTAAACAGGCTTACTGAATGTCCCTTAATCGCACCACTGCCCTCGATATTGCCCAGGTACTGACCGAAGCATTGCCTTACATCCAGCGTTTTACCGATAAAACCATCGTCGTAAAATATGGCGGCAACGCGATGATAGATGAGGACTTAAAAATCAGTTTTGCGAAAGATATCGTGCTGATGAAACTGGTAGGCATGAACCCTGTTGTCGTCCATGGCGGCGGCCCGCAAATTGGCGCTTTGCTGGAAAAATTAAATCTAAAAAGCCATTTTATCGATGGCATGCGGGTTACCGATAGCCAAACCATGGATGCTGTTGAAATGGTTTTGGGCGCCAGCGTCAACAAGGATATTGTCAGCATGCTCAATCGCAGTGGCGGCAAAGCCATCGGTATTACCGGCAAAGATGGCAATCTAATCAAAGCCCACAAACTGAAAATCACCCGTCAAACACCGGAGATGCAGGTACCGGAAATTATTGATATTGGCCATGTCGGTGATGTTGAACAGATTAACACCGAGATTCTCGATGTCTTACTGCAAAGTAATTTTATTCCCGTCATCGCCCCGATAGGCGTTGATGACGAGGGCAACTCCTACAATATCAACGCGGATCTGGTCGCTGGTAAAGTGGCGGAAGTGCTGAAAGCAGAAAAGCTGATGTTATTAACCAATGTCGGTGGTTTAATGGATAAAGAAGACAAAATCCTGACAGGACTGACAACAGTCGATGTTGACCGACTGATTGCCGATGGCACCATCTACGGCGGTATGTTACCAAAAATTCGCTGCGCGCTTGATGCCGTAAAAGGTGGTGTGAGCAGCTCACATATCATTGATGGCCGCGTTCCTCATGCCGTTTTATTGGAAATTTTCACCGATATGGGTGTAGGCACATTGATCAGCAACAACGAGACTCCAACGCAATAAACAATAATTCCAAAGGGAAGGACACCCGTGCTCTGTCACTTTAGCAAGTTGATATTGCAGCGAGGCGAATGAATCGCTAGCATGGACAGGTCGATTTTGTTTTTATCGTCGCTGTTTTTACTTTTTATCTTTTACCATCAGCCAAGAGACCCGCTGTGAAAAAAGCCTCTCGCCGACAACAGATCCTCGAATCACTGGCACAAATGCTGGAGCAAAGCCCCGGTGAGCGTATTACCACGGCAAAATTAGCCAAGCAGGTAGGCGTATCCGAGGCGGCACTTTATCGGCATTTTCCCAGCAAATCGAAAATGTTTGAGGGTTTAATCGAGTTTATCGAAGAAACTATCTTCAGTCGTGTCAACCTGATTCTTGAAGAGGAAGCGGGTGCAGCATTACGCTGCGAGAAGATTCTCACCCTGTTGCTCAGCTTCGCAGAACGCAACCCCGGTATTACCCGCCTGCTGACCGGCGATGCGCTGGCTGGCGAAACCGGGCGACTGCGCACCCGTATTGCACAATTTTATGATCGCCTGGAGACCCAGCTTAAACAGATTCTTCGCGAAGCCGAGATGCGCGAAGGTATTCGGCCTTCGGTACCGATTAACGTTGCCGCCAACCTTTTATTAGCCGCAGCAGAGGGACGTATCAGTCAATATGTACGCAGTGAGTTTTCTCGCCGGCCAACAGAACAGTGGCAGGATCAATGGTCATTACTGATGGAGGGGTTTTTTCGCAAAACGATGGCAGCCGGCACTAACTTTAACTAGTGCCTAACCAGAAACCGGAATTTTTCGAAAATTAAGTTCGGTCATGGCCAACACCAATCTAGCTCCTAGGCCTTTTCAAGGCCTTTAAGTCGCAAGATTGGTGTTGGCCATGACCTCTTTGTTTAATTTCTGGATGGACACTAACTAGAAATTGATGCCTGATCGTCAGGCACACACCACAGCATTTCCCTATCGACGACGGTAGCCCATCACCTCAATCAAGTACTGAAAACGCTCAATATCCTGTTGGTACTGCAAGCTAACCGCCTCGATCTCCTTGGCGCGGGCAGCAATATCCAGTTCGGACAAGGCTATCTCTTTTTTCAATTGTTCAATATTATCAAGCAGACTTTGTGGTGCCGCCCGCCCTCTTCTCTCAATATCCGCCGCCCTGGCCTGCTGACGCTCGACCTGCGCTTTATTAGTACTGACATTACTGTGCAAAATACTGCGACGTATCTCCAGCTCTTTAATCGTCCGCCCTTTCACCGCTTCAATATCCCGCACATCGCTATAACGCATCAGCAAACTGCGATCATGGCGCAATTGAGCCTTATCTATCTCACTCTGTTTGCGCTTGCGAGCCTCTTCACTGGATAAATTACGAAGCTCTTCCTCACTCAGTTGACGAGGCACCACTTCAAGCACTTGCCCCATCAGGTTCAGTATTTCATAACCGTTTTTAGCATAACCAGGCGGTACCTCATCATCAATGACCACCGTACCCTGGGCATTTTTATACCGATACAGTTTGTCACCCATCGCCCACACGAAATTGGCAAACAACAAAGTAAGAATCATTAAACTATTTAAAATATATTTACTTGTCACAAGTTTACCGTTTGAAGTATCCCTTATCCCTGCCTTCAAGAGGATTAACTCAACCTTTTTGTATTATTACCAAATCCGACCACCCCCGCTATAACTCAATGTAACATAGCGGCACAATAAGTACTTGTCGCCTATAGATTAATGTAGGCCATTTTCGAACAGTGTGAACAGCCATTTCGTTACCCCGATCACATTTCAGAACTCGGGGCTAAATAATGACTGATATTATCTATTCATAATATTAATCAGCAATACCATACTGATCCCGGTACGCCGCGATGCTAGCAACCACACTATCGCTGGTGCCATCACTACCTTGCTCTTTTAAATAATTAATAACCTGGGCAAGATTGATAATACTGATCACCGGAATACCAAAATCACGCTCTACTTCCTGAATTGCCGAGAGCTGGCCTTTACCGCGCTCCTGACGATTTAAACCGATAACAACACCGGCCACCTCAGCTCCCTGGGCTCGAATAAGCTCAACCACCTCCCGCACCGCAGTGCCGGCGGTAATCACATCATCAGTAATAAGTACCTTGCTACCCTTCAGCGGCGCACCAACCAGGCTGCCGCCCTCTCCGTGCGCCTTGGCCTCTTTGCGATTATAAGCATAGGGGACATCCCGCTGATGATGATCCGCCAAGGCAACCGCCGTCGTCGAAGCTAAAGGAATGCCTTTATAGGCCGGCCCAAACAAAACATCATAATCCAGCTCAGCGGCCTCAATGGCCGAGGCGTAACAACGCCCTAATTCGGCCAGTGCACTACCGCTGTTAAATAACCCTGCATTAAAAAAATAGGGGCTCAACCTGCCTGACTTTAGTTCAAACTCACCAAAACATAGTGCTTTTTGTGAAATAGCCAGCTCAATAAATTGTTTCTGAAAACCCTGCATAGTAACAAGTAGCTCCCACTTAGTAGCGAATAGATATAAATAGCCAAAATTTTAAACGGTTAGACAAGTAACATTGCAGGCCAAGCCAAATGGCCATCAGCAAGTCCACGCCGGGGGACTATATCTGGAGAATTTTTGAGCTATAAAAACACTCTTTGTCGATTTTACAACCAAGCCCCAAGGTCACATCACGCCGCCGTGGCTAGTTTACAATATTTTCTGCCTTCTCATCTTGCTCGACGCAAATATTCAGCTAGTCTGTTAGGTAGAGTTGAATAATAATTTTATTAATTAAACAGCTGATACCGGCCTTAAAAGGTCATAGACTTTCCGAAATATTGACCAGCACCTCTAAAAAGCAAGATTTTCGGATTTACTCTGATAACTAAATTCCAGTTGTTCGCACTTGGTTTTACCATATCGGGCAAAGCTCAGGTATCATATACCCTCCACAGTAAGGGGCGAGTATGAGAATTATTAGTTTTTGTGCAGAAGGCATCGAAACAGCAGCAAAAAAAGGTTTCTATAAATGGGTCATGGAACAGGACGCAGATATTATCTGCATTCAGGACCTAAAAGCACAGGAGTGGGATCTTAAAGACTCGGTGTTTTTCCCCAACGACTATTTTGCGTATTTTTTCGACTCTCCGGAAAAAAATACCAATGGTGTGGCGATCTACTGCAAAACCATGCCAAAGGCGATTATGACCGGACTGGGTTTTGGCGACCTGGATGTCGAAGCACGTTATATACAGGCGGATTATGAGCGCATCAGCATTGGCTCAATTCTGGCACCTGCCGCGAAAGCTGGTGATCTTCAATCGATTGAGCACAAGGTGCAGTTTTTTGACAACCTTCAGGCTCATCTGGCAAAAATCCGCAATAAGCGCCGGGAATTTATTCTCTGCGGTAACTGGAATATCGCCCACCAAAAACGCGACCTGCAAAACTGGATAAACTACCAGGAAATACCGGGCTTTTTATTGGATGAGCGTCGCTGGATGGACGAGTTGACCGGTGATCTTGGCTACAATGATGCCTTTCGCCAATATAACAGCGATGCCGATGAATTTACCTGGTGGCCCGAAGGCGATCGTGAACGCAACGATGGCTGGCGAGTTGATTATCAAATCATCTCTAACGGTATGCGACCCAGCGTTGAATACGGAGCAATCTACAAGAACCAGCAGTTTTCTAATCATGCTCCCTTGATCATGGATTATGACTTCGAACTTTAAACTCTCGATGTTGACTGTAGCCCCGCCTGAGAAGTCAGGGCTACAGAACCGTGTTCCAAGCTGGAAACTATTAGTTTAATCCTGCTGCAAAGCGTCTTTCTGCAGCTTGACCAAATCATCCACACCTTTTTTTGCCAACACCAGCATCGCCTGCAGCTCAGCCTCAGAATAAGGCTCCCCTTCGGCCGTTCCCTGCACCTCAATAAAACCACCGTGTTCTGTCATTACCACATTCATATCGGTTTCAGCATTGGAATCTTCGGCATAATCAAGATCAAGTACTGCCTCACCCTGATAGATTCCTACAGATACCGCTGCTATCAGTTGCTTCATAGGCTCTTCGGTCACCAAACCCTTAGCCTTTAAACTGGCAATGGCATCGGCCACCGCCACACAGGCGCCGGTAATTGAGGCAGT
>JAUXDF010000192.1 GCA_030618505.1 Spongiibacteraceae bacterium
AGCTGGAGTAAAACACCCGATCAACTGCAGGTGGGCGAATCAATTACCCGCACCGTTAAAATGACTGCTATTGGATTAATGGCCGAACAGTTGCCACCGATCAGCACGCTCTCCCCCCCCGGCGTTAAAACCTATCCAGACCAGCCACAAACACAAAACCAGCCTTCAAATTCGGGCATGGTAAGTTCACGCATTGAATCCACTGCCATTTTACCGATCCAGGCAGGAATCATAGAACTGCCCGCAGTAAAAGTAGCCTGGTGGGATACAAACACCGACAGCCTCAAAATCGCCAGTTTGCCGGCAAGAACCATCCAGGTTGCCAGCAATCCAGACTCCCAAGTAGCAAGCACAGCCAAGCTGTCCCACGAACCGACTCAGCCAGGCAACGGAAGTCCGGCGACCGAACAACCAACGACAACTGCAGCGGATAACAAACTGGTATCAATTTTATCCTTGTTATCAATCCTCTTAACCATCGCTTGGATAATCACGCTAATTTTGTATTGGCGTTTGCTTAAGAAGCTGCACAGCACAAATGCCAGCCATGAAAACAAAACCGCCGTGACTGACAGTAATAATGAAAAGAAAGCCTTTCGAGCACTCAAGCGGTCCTGCCAGCAAAACAACCCCCTTCAAGCCAGATCGGCCCTGCTGCTTTGGGCAAACTCTTACTGGAACGAGAAAAGCATCCGCACATTGGAGAACATTACTCAGCTCGCCGCTGACGAGACGCTCAATCAAATCATGCAGGAATTGGAGCAAACTCTTTACAGCACCGAGCAAGGGAAAAACTGGAATGGAGAAAAGTTACTAGCGTTAATTAGCGAGAGAAGAAAACAGCCATCAGGAAGCGCGGCAGATAATACCCAAGCCTCTCAACTTCAGCCACTCTACCCGATATAAATTTTGTTAACCATCGGATGTCATTAGAGACACACCGCGTAGTGCTTTGGGAAAAAGCTTGCAAAATACTGGAATGGCGCTGATCAATCCCTTGGTTTCGCAAGCTCATGCCCAAAGCGCTACGCGGGGCACCCTGATCACGGCTACAAATAAAAGTTTCTTTTTAACTTCATGGCACCCACGACAGCAAGAAAAGTAAAAAAGATCTCCAATGATACACAGGGCATTTCCCTATTCCATGCATTCACATTTACCTGTTGAAAGCTCACACGTTAAAATACATTCTGTTGCGAGCGCAGTGGGCTCAAGCTTCTCGCCAAGGGGAAGCTTGAGTCCCAAATTACACTTGCTCTGATACTCCAACCAATGCAGAGTATTACCTGTTAAAACAATACTCCCCGAAACAACAAAACTACCAACGGGTACAATTACAAAGGGTATCAACAGGCATGCCTCGTTATTGCAACCCATCGTCCCGACCTCATTCATATACACCTTAACCTTAAGATCCAGGCTTCTCGTTTTAAGCTCACATTGTTCCGCCAGCTCTTGATCCTCTGACTCTACGGGAAAGAATGCGCATGATTGAACAAAGATTAAAGCTAGCACAAGAAAATATTGGCATACTGTTCGCATATTGTTTACCTAGCCTGAACTAAAGAACACCTGACTATACCTCCCCGTTTTTCCTGTTTTTTTCTGGGAGGCTTAAAATTTCCAGTACAAAAGACCAAAAATAAAGGTCATTAAAAATGCCTGTATCTTGCCTTCAGGTTTTTTATCGATCACATCTCGATAAAAAACATACTCCCCTGTATGAGCTACTGCCAAAAATAATCCCACCAGGTATAACGTTGTCGCAAGCCAGGAAGGAAAGGCAACAAAGGGATTAATCACAACTAACATCCATACTATGATGGTCGCAATTTTTGCTAAATATAAATTCATGCAGTCTAATTCCTGAGTTTTTTAATATTATAGTGAGCCACCTGTCTCCAACTATACCCCCTAAGAGTGACAAGCAGCTACTCATTTGCGTGTTCTGCTAAATTCAAGAACTACAGCAGGATTTGTCACCAAGCTGCATCGGAGGGCAGGGAAAGGTCCCATATGAGCAATAAACACAGCAATCACCCCGCTTGGGTTTAAGAACAGCTTTGCAGTGTGTACACTCATAAAACCATTGGCATGCATCTGTCGGCATCGTTTCAATTTTCTTAAAACCACACTCAGGACACCTTAACTCGGATTGTAAAATAACTTCAGTGCTCATCTATCCTTACCTTGTTTTTGAGTTTTACCAACAGAGGAGTATCCTACATTGGTCGTGGCTTGTGTTAACTGGGGCTACCCATGAGTAATATTCGGGCACCTAAAACAGCGCTTACCGCTGCCTCAGAGAGTAACCAGATTGAATAGAGTAAAGCAGGCAAAAAAGAGCGGAGCCACAAAATATAATAACTAAAGTGATGGCTTGAAACTTTTCAATTTGATTATTGCTCTGCTGGCATAAGAAAAGTTTAGTTCAACCAGCAACCCTTGGATAAGTCATTCAGTTATAATATAAAACAGCTTATGCGAATATGGCCTCCGAAAAAACCACGCTAATAACCAAAAGTCAAATACGCATGATTGACTCGACGCAGAAAACAGGTGAAAACGTCCAGTAAAAATTAAGTTGGCCGCAATACCAGAGTGCTCTACACTCACATGATTATTTGCAATAAAAGAGTATCCAGAAGATTGATTAAGATAAGGAGAATTCCGTGACTCGCCGATATATCCAGGCATTAATAATTATCGCTTTTCTGTCATCCCGACCCTTGTGTGCACTGGATGCACTTAGTTTGGAAAGCCTGGAAATCTCGCCAGGACTGGGTTATTACCTGTTTGATGGCGAAAGAGACTTTAACGATACAGCCTATGGCCGCATTGGTTTTGGGCTCTACCTGTCTCCGGCCATTGCGTTTGAGCTTGGCTACTCCAGCCTGCAGAGCGAACATAAATATATTAAAGAGATTGACGATATCGACGTTCAATTATTCCACTTTGACGCCTATTATTATTTTCGCTCAGACAAGCGAATTCAGCCCTATATCAGCACCGGTATAAACAGTTATTCTGAGGAGCTAAGCGGTAACAAAAGCGATGAAACCCTGCTTAATCTCGCAGGGGGGGTGAAGTATATTATGACACCCAACTGGTCAATACGCTCTGACTTGCGTGCTTTTTTTAGCGATGATGAAAATCGCATCGATTCTGCAATATCCTTTGCACTGAACTACCGCTTTGGCCGTGGCCTCACCCAGCAATTTGATCTTGATTCGGATGGTGTAACCGATGATAAAGACCGTTGCCTGGCCACGTCCAGCGGAATTAATGTGGACGATATAGGCTGCCCACTTGACAGCGACAAAGACGCTATAAGCGACCATAAAGATCATTGTAAAAACACACCGGAGAGCGTTGCAGTTGACCCCAATGGCTGCCCCTTCGACAGCGACCGCGATAATGTTGCAGATTATCTCGATCAGTGCCCAAACACTCCCGAACACCTGAAAACAGATGCTACAGGCTGCCCGGTTGACGATGATCTTGACGGTATTTTAAATAACAAAGACCAATGCCCTGACACCAAGCCTGGTGCCAAAGTCGACAAACGAGGCTGCTACCTTCCACTGGTTAAAAAAGTGAGCCTCAGCTTAAGCATAAGCTTCGATAACAATTCATCGCAAACAAAACCTGAACATCATAAGGAGCTTGAACAGGTAGCGGAGTATATGAATAAATACCCACAAGCCATAGTGACGATTGAAGGGCATTCGGACAGCATTGGCGATGCCGCTTACAATAAATCAATTTCGCAAAAGCGTGCGGATAATATCGCCAGAATGCTAGTCAAAGACTTTAATATCGAAGCATTTAGAGTTAAGTCCGTCGGCTACGGGGAGGAATATCCCATCACCAGTAACGAGACAAGAGCCGGGCGACAGAAAAACCGAAGGGTTGTCGCTATTGTTAGCGCGTCAAATTAGCCACTGCTGCCAGGAGTCTGTCGGGTTTAACTCATTGCGAAGAAAATCAACCCCGCGATACTTCAAGCATCCGATAGAAAAATAACGCCAAAGCGGAGCGCTCTCAGGAGATGCATAGCAGAATCATTCATGAAACCCTGGTAATGGTTATCACCCCGCTAATGTCGCGGAGCCTGGCTTAGCGAGTACACATAACAGCAATCCGCAGCTCTGGTTTTAGCATGCAGGCCTTCAATTTTCCCATGGAAAATTTCTAAAGTTAATGGCATTGTTGTACCAAAATCGGAAGTTCCCTACATCTCAGCTCTAGAGCCAGTGATCACTATTTTCTGAGGAACAACATTTAGCTTACATTCACAAAAACACTATATCCTGCCAGAAAAACTGCCCGGAAATAAAGTCACAATTCGGTTTCAATTTACTGATGTTAAAACTAACCCAGATTGGTGGGTACTTGTAAATGGGGATATTGTTGATATATGCACAAATGATCCGTGTCGGGAAGTGGATGTGTATTTTACATGTACTGTGAAATGCTTATCCAATATATGGATGGGAGAAACATCCTACCGTAAAGAAATTCGTGCAGGTAATCTAAAGCTGGTTGGTCATAAAACATTTACTAAAGATGTTACCGCTTGGATGTCAAACTGTATGTTTGCAAAATCTGCCCCTCTAACTAAATAAGAGTACAAGCGTAACCTGTTCCGCCGCTAGGGCAAAAAATTCCCGTTGGCTTCGGAGCCTGGAACGGCTGCACTTGAGAGAGAAGCAGGCTACCCTCCTCTTTCTTGCTTATTTTTCAGCTGAATTCCCGCAATTTCCACAAAGCCGTCATTAGTCAGCAGAGAACCATCGCTCAAGCTACGTAAAAAACGGACATTGTACTCGCCTTATAAAAGCTAATTACAACCGTTTAAATAACGCCGCATACCCAAAGCTCCACTAGGGATATACCATTGACATATCCCTAGCAATGACTATAATTGAACCATTGAGATTATACCTTTGGAGGGCTTAATTATGGAAACCGCCAGCGTATTCAAAAGCAACAAGAGTCAAGCTGTAAGACTACCCAAACCTGTTGCCCTACCCGACTCAGTAAAAAAGGTAGATATTATTCCCTTGGGTAGAGCTCGGCTAATTGTCCCTGCCGGCGAAGCTTGGGATAGTTGGTTTAACGGAGAAGGCGTCACCTCGGATTTTATGTCTGATCGAGAACAGCCTACCGAGCAAAATAGGGAAAACCTTTAATGCTCAAGTACATGCTCGATACCAATATCATCATTTACACCATAAAAAACAAACCCACGGAGGTTCGTAATGCTTTTAAAAAACATTATGGGCAAATGTGTATTTCCAGCATAACTCTGATGGAGTTAATTTACGGTTGTGAAAAATCATCTAACCCAGAAAAAAATCTTCTGGATGTCGAGGGATTATCCGCGCGACTAGATGTACTCCCCTACGAAGAAATAGCTGCAACTCATACCGGGCAAATAAGAGCAGAACTAGCTAAACAAGGAAAGCCAATCGGCCCCTATGATCACATGATTGCAGGCCATGCACGCTCAAAAGGATTAATTTTGGTAACAAACAACGACAAAGAGTTTCGCAGAGTTGATGGTTTACGTATTGAAAACTGGGTGAGTTAAAAATAAAAAAACAATGTACCTTTCAGTCCTGCCCATACTCCCGGTCAGACTAAAAACCCGGCTTTATTAAAAGATGCCTATGACCGTCTCTACCTCGCAGCGGTTGCTGAGTTAGCGGGATTACGCAATGGAGTTTCCGTTCAACATTCCATTTCAATCGACGAACAACAAGGAAGAGTCAAACACACCGGAACGGTGCGACCTCAATTAGTGAGTAAAGTACTTTCAACAGATGAAAGAACATCGACCCTGACGCTTGTCTTGCGTGATGCCACCTATCGCTACTCGACTCATCGATCGCCGGCCTCATTATTGATACCAGAGGTACTGATTTTGAGCCATCAGTGACGGGCTATATTGTCGATGAAGCCAGCAGAAATCACCTGTGGGGAGCGCATAGCATGTCAAATATTGACATGAATCGAACAGGTGCGTGGTTATATTCACCCAGCATAGCTCTCGCAAAAGCCATTCCGCTAATGGGTGACCGACCAATGGTCGTAAAAGCTACAACCAACACACAGGGTAATGAGATAACCATAAATGAAAATGATAGTCGACTACTTAACGAGAATCGTACGGTACTTTCCAAAAACCGCATCTGCGTGGTCTATTAGTACAGTACTGAGGCCTCAATTTTTGCTATGCGCTAGAAAATACTTCTGATCAGACAATACAATTCGTTGAAAAAGGCATTAGTGCCAAAATATTGGTTCATAACTAGTGCCCATCCAGAAATTAGACAAAGAGATCCTGGCCAACGCAAATCTTGCGACTTAAAGGCCTTGAAAAGGCCTAGGAGCTAGATTTGCGTTGGCCAGGAGCGGACTTAATT
>JAUXDF010000014.1 GCA_030618505.1 Spongiibacteraceae bacterium
GTGCGGGGGCCGCACCCTACGTAGGGTGCGGCCCCCGCACCTTGGATGCTTTAACCATCCAGCGACTCAACACGTATCCGTGTCACTTTGCCATCCACGCTATCAAGCCCTTCGATAGCTGCAAGCGCAGAGATGATTTTCTTCTCCTGTGCTCGGCTGGTCAGTAGTATAACCTGCACATGATCCTGGCCCGCCACCGGCTCTTTTTGGATTAAGGCTTCAATACTTATACCCGCCTCACTGATTATCTGCGCAACCTGGGATAATACACCGGGTTTATCGATGGCAGACAAACGCAAATAATAAGCGGTTTCGATTTCCTCAATAGCCAATACTGGATCGTTATTCAGTGTATCAGGATGAAAAGCCAGATGAGGCACCCGATGTTCAGGAGATGCGCTAAGGGTGCGAGCGATATCAACAATATCAGCAATCACGGATGAGGCTGTTGGCTCACTGCCCGCACCTGCACCGTAATACAGCGTTGGCCCTACCGCATCACCCTTCACCAGCACTGCGTTCATGACGCCGTTTACATTGGCGATCAACCGCTTTTCCGGTATCAGGGTGGGATGGACGCGAATTTCAATACCCTTGCCGTTACGTCGTGCTATTCCCAAATGTTTAATCCGATAACCTAACTCTTCTGCGTAGGAGACATCCTGGGGAGCAATTTTGCTGATACCTTCGGTATAAGCTTTTTCAAACTGTAGCGGTATGCCAAAGGCGATCGATGCCAGAATTACCAGTTTATGTGCGGCATCAATACCTTCCACATCAAAAGTGGGATCAGCTTCGGCATACCCCAGATCCTGCGCTTCTTGCAAAACATCTTCAAAGGCACGTCCCTTGTCGCGCATTTCCGTCAATATAAAATTACCGGTACCGTTAATGATACCCGCTAACCATTCGATACGATTGGCGGCAAGGCCTTCACGTAGCGCTTTGATAATAGGGATACCACCAGCAACAGCGGCTTCATAAAGCACGCTGACACCCTTCTTGTGCGCTGCGGCAAAGATCTCATTGCCATGCACGGCAATTAAAGCCTTGTTGGCGGTAACTACGTGCTTGCCATTTTCGATGGCCTGCATCACCAGCTCTTTTGCTACCTCATAACCACCAATCAACTCGACAACAATATCGATTTCGGGATCATTCACTACATCAAAAATATCACGGCTGACTTTAACGCCAGTGGTATCACTATTGGCGTTATCTCGCCGAGCTCCGATATGCTCAACAGTAATATCACAACCAGCACGTGCGCAGATTTCTTGCTTGTTTCTGTTCAGAACATTAAAAGTGCCGCTGCCCACGGTTCCAAAACCACATATGCCTATTTTTACTGCTTTCACAATTGGCCTCGTTTTATCTCGTTATTATTGTCGTCTATATGTCCGCAAAACCGTCGCTGCGAATCATACGTTTAATATTCCGAACCGCTTGACGGCTACGGTGCTCATTTTCTATCAAACCAAAACGCACATATCCTTCACCGTATTCACCAAAACCGATACCGGGTGAAACCGCGACCTTCGCCTCATTTAACAGTTTCTTACTAAATTCCATTGAGCCCATCTGCCGATAAAATTCAGGGATTGGCGCCCAGACAAACATCGTTGCCTTGGGTTTCTCCACTGGCCAGCCAGCGCTGGTTAATCCTTCACACAACACATCACGTCTTTGACGGTACATCTCACAGATTTCGCCAACACAGCTTTGATCTCCCTCCAAAGCGGTGATCGCTGCGACCTGAACCGGCGTAAACATGCCGTAATCAAGATAGGATTTTATCCGTGCCAAGGCTCCCACCAAGGTGGGATTACCACAGCAAAATCCGACACGCCAACCCGGCATATTATAACTTTTTGACAAGGTATAAAACTCTACCGCTATATCCTTGGCTCCCGGCACCTGTAATATGGATGGCGCCCGATAGCCATCAAAACAAAGGTCGGCGTAAGCCAGGTCTTGCACCACCCAGATATCGTGCTCTTTAGCTATGGCGACAACCTTCTCATAGAACTCCATCTCGACACACAAGGTGGTCGGATTGGAAGGAAAGTTTAACACCAGCATTTTGGGTCGCGGCCAGCTATTACGGATGGCATTTTCCAGTTCAGCAAAGAAATCGACATCTTCACCAATCGGCACATGACGAATATCAGCACCCGCTATTACAAAACCATAGGGATGAATCGGATAAGACGGGTTCGGCACCAATACCGCATCACCGGGCCCCATGGTAGCCAGAGCCAAATGAGCCAGCCCTTCTTTGGATCCCAGGGTAACAATCGCTTCGGTTTCAGGATCAAGCGACACATCATAATTACGCTGATACCAGTCACAAATTGCTTTGCGAAGGCGAGGAATGCCTTTTGACTGGGAATAACGGTGGGTATCTCCACGTTGCGCTGTTTCTGTCAGCTTATCAACAATATGCTGTGGTGTAGGCTGATCTGGATTGCCCATACCAAAATCGATAATATCCTCACCACGGGCGCGAGCCTGCTGCTTTAGCTCGCCAATAATATTGAACACATAAGGAGGCAGGCGTTCAATACGCCGGAACTGTTCTTGCACGGGATTATCCCTGTTGAAAACAGTTGGGTTTCGCCGCAGGCGCCACCCAACCTACGTATAATAATCAGATACCGAGGGTTTTGGCCAAACGATCAGCAGGCATATAACCCGGCAGCAGGCGACCATTCTCCGTCACCATTGCTGGTGTTCCGGTGACCCCTACTTTTTTACCGAGATCAAATTGAGCGGCTACGGGGTTGTCGGCACAGACATTCTCTGGAATATTTTGCTTGTTTTTCAGCTTGGTTAAAGCTTCATTAGGATTGTCTGCACACCAGGCAGAAGCAATCTTTTTATACGATGCGGAGCCGATGCCGGCGCGTGGGTATGCGAGGTAACGCACTTCGATACCCAGTTTGTTCATCTCAGGAACTTCCTTATGAAGTTTTTGACAATAGAAACAATCAACATCGGTAAAGATTGTAATAGTCGTTTTTTTCTCTTTGGCAGGAAAAATAATCATCTCCTTGGGATCAAGCTGTGCCATTAGCTGAGCTCTATCACCTTCTCTATCCTGTTCAGCCAGGTTAACAAAACCACGGGGAGTAATTTGATAAAGGTCTCCAGCGACGAAAAAGCTACCCGTTTCATCAACATAGAGCTGAGGACCATCTGTCACTTTAACGTTGTAAACGCCTTTAATCTTGCTAGGCTCAACGCTTTTAACTTTCATGCCCCGGCGGGCAGACTCAAGTTTGGATGTAATGGTATCAACGATTTTCTGGTCAACGGCTGCAGCGGATGCAGGCATAGAAAAAGCCAGCAACTGACCTAATACCAATGAAAACAATAGGCTACGTTTTTTAATCGCCGACCGGCTTTTACTTACTCTCATTATTTACCTCTCCTGGGTATATCTATTTAGTTATTAGTATTGATTGAGTCCTGGTGGTTCCAAATTTAACTATTTTTCTCATATCACACCCTGACAGCTTAAAAATAATGCACTCAATTCACCCTCTCGGATGGTGCTCGGCATGCAACTGTTTCATCCGCTGCTGAGCCACATGAGTGTATATCTGAGTTGTTGACAGGTCACTATGACCTAACAACAATTGCACCACTCGCAGATCCGCGCCGTTATTAAGCAGATGCGTTGCAAATGCGTGTCTCAAGGTATGAGGAGATAGCGGTTTGCTAATACCCGCCTGTAGCGCGTATAGCTTTATCCTATGCCAAAATGTCTGTCGAGTCATTTGATTTCCGCGTCGACTGGGAAAACAGACATCGTTTAACTGACCAGATAATAAAGCCTCTCTGCCTTGCGACAGGTAGCGCTGCAACCAACTGATCGCCTCCTCACCCATCGGCACCAGACGCTCTTTACTACCCTTGCCGCTCACCCGTAATACACCTTGCTGTAAATTAATCTGACTGATCTGCAAACTGACTAGCTCTGTTACCCGCAGCCCACAAGCATAGAGCAACTCCAGCATGGTTTTATCCCGCAAACCCAGTGGCTCGCCAATATCAGGCGCATCCAGCAAGGCTTCTACATCCTCCTCAGTGAGCGTCTTTGGTAGTGCTCGCCCCAGCTTGGGGCCTTCAAGTTGCGCACTGGGATCGTTCGCTCTTATCCCCTCTCTGGCCAGGAACTGATAAAAGCCCCGCAAACTAGAGGCTTGGCGGGCAGAGGAGCGCGCACTATAACCAGAGGCGCCCCTACTGGCCATATATTCAAGCAAGTCAGCCTTATCTGCTGTAACCAGTGCTTTGCCTCCATCCTCCAGCCATAACATAAACTGACGCAAATCCCGACGATATGCCTCAAGACTATTTTTGCTCAGCCCTTTTTCCAGCCAGGCTGCATTCAGATACCGATCAAGCAGGGTGTCATTATCCATGGACTTCGATTCTAGAGATATTTTTGTCTGAATTCACGAACTGAGTACAAAACTACGGGCAAAAAAAAGGTGACTACTTAGCCACCTTTCCAGAAACTGCAAAGCCAACAACTTACTTGGCGAGTTTCTCTTTGATACGTGCTGCACGACCGGAAAGCTCACGTAAATAGTAAAGCTTAGCTTGACGCACATCACCGCTGCGCTTAACAGTGATACTGTCAATCAACTGACTGTACGTTTGAAAGGTACGCTCTACACCGACACTGTGCGAAATTTTGCGCACGGTAAAAGCGGAGTTCAGACCACGGTTACGCTTAGCAATCACAACACCTTCAAAGGCCTGCAGACGCTCACGATTCCCCTCTTTTACCTTCACCTGAACCACAACGGTATCACCCGGTCCAAATGCAGGAATTTCTTTTGTCATTTGCTCAGCTTCTATGCTGGCAATAATTTTGTTGCTACTCATCGTCTGCTCCTACCTGATAGTCGGTGTGTCTATAGCTTCTCAGCTAGTAAAAGTTGTAAGTTCAAGCATCAGGCTTGTCACCCGAAGCGCTCATCAATATATTCTTTCAGTAAGGTCTGCTGCTCTTGATCAAGCTCCAGACACTCAATTAACTCAGGACGTCGCTCATAGGTACGCCCCAGGGACTGCTTTAATCGCCAGCGCCTAATGCGCTCATGGTCACCACTTAGCAGCACCGCTGGTACCGGATGACCCGCTAAATTCTCTGGCCGAGTGTAGTGCGGGCAGTCCAGCAGACCGTTTGAAAACGAATCCTGCTGAGCCGATTGCTCATGCCCCAACACACCTGGCAACAAACGCACAATAGCATCAATCATCACCATTGCCGGTAACTCACCGCCGCTCAGTACGTAATCACCCAGCGACCACTCTTCATCTACCTCGGACTGGATCAGACGCTCGTCAATACCTTCATAGCGCCCAGCTATCAATATTAGTCCTTTCTGCTCGGCCAAGGTGGCTACGCCTGCCTGATCGAGCTTTCTACCTTGTGGTGACAGGTAGATGGTCTTTATCTGTTTACGCTGTTCCTTGGCTGGCCTCTCGATGCCGGTACCACCTGCGTCTTCATTCTCACGCAAACGGCCTGCCAAACTGGCTTTGGCCTCGGTAATGGCCAAGCGCAAGGGCTCAACCTTCATTACCATACCTGGACCACCGCCATAGGGCCGATCGTCTACGGTTCTATGTCTGTCACTGGTAAAATCCCTGGGGTTCCAGGTGTCCAGCGACACAATACCTTGCTTGATAGCCCGTCCGCTGACGCCGTAGTCGCTGAGGGCAGCAAACATTTCAGGAAACAATGTCACAACAGCTATCTGCATTGTTTTCCCAGCCTTACCTTGCCTTCCAGGCCTCGGCTCGCGCAACAGTTAGCGCGCTGCCCGACAATAATTCTTAAAACTCCGGATCCCAATCAGCTATTAAAAAGCCTTTATCGAGATCGATCTCCCGAATAACCTCTTCGGGACGATAGGGAATTAACCTCTCCTGCTTATCGATACTCCCCTGACAAGCCTTCACCACCAGCACATCATTGGAGCCGGTTGCCATCAGGTGATCAACCACCCCAAGCAACTGACGTGAATCATCTTCAGCCAGCACAAAAACCTTTAGACCTTCCAGTTGGTGCCAATAAAATTCACCACTTTCAAGTACATCCAGCTGCTCTTTGGCTACAGCAATATCTGCTCGGGCATAAGAAGCCGCCATATCGCGATCATCACAACCAACGATATGAGCAACAAGACCTTTTCCCTGTCTATGCCCTTTATCAAAATCAATCGTCTGCCACTTCCCGCCGCGCTTTATATAATGCGTCGAGTAGGCCAGCAAATTATCGACCGGCTGAGTAAAGGAGTTAAGCTTCACCCAACCTTTCACACCATGAGCCGCACCAATACAGCCGACAGTGACTAATTTATCGTCATTTACCATCTTGCTGCCAACACCATCGTACGGCTACACGCAAAAAACTTAAGCTGCTTTTTGAACACCTTTCAATAAACCAGCTACACGCTCGGAAAGCTGCGCGCCTTTGCCGACCCAATAGTCAACACGCTCCTGCTCAACACGCAGACGCTCTTCCTGGCCTGTTGCAGTAGGGTTATAAAAGCCTACACGCTCAATATAGCGGCCATCACGGGAGTTACGGCTATCTGTGACAGTAAGGTGATAAAAAGGGCGTTTTTTGGAACCGCCACGTGCTAAACGAATTGTTACCATTACGTTCTATTTCCCAATTGGACGCCAGAACTACTGCCGCCATATCGCTGTTATGAATACTGCTGCTGTAAATAACTAAGTAATTACTGTTACTACTACAAATAGTAACAACAACAGTTAAACCATTTTTAACTACTCTAACAATTATGCAAGACCACGCTATGCATTACAGTAGCCAGAAAGGCGCCGTATTCTACGTAAATCTACTCACTTTTTAAACCAATTTAACGATTTTTCTACTACTTTTTGTTAAATAATCCTACATTCGGGGCATTCCACCGCCGCCAGGGGGCATCATGCCGCCTAATCCGCGCATCATATTGGCCATACCGCCCTTTTTGGACATTTTTTTCATCATCTTCTGCATTTGCTTGTGCTGCTTGATCAGGCGGTTCAAATCCTGAATTTGGGTGCCCGAACCATTGATGATACGTTTTTTGCGCGAACCATTGAGAATCTCAGGACTACGTCGCTCCTTGGGGGTCATAGAGTTAATCATCGCCTCCATTTGCACAAAAAGCTTGTTATCCACCTGTTGCTGGGCAATCTGTGCAACATTGCCCATACCTGGTAACTTTTCCAGCATGGAGGTAATACCCCCCATATTGTTCATTTGTTGTAGCTGATCACGAAAATCATTGAGATCAAACTTTTTGCCCTTTTTGATCTTTTTAGCCAACTTTTCGGCTTTTTTCTTATCAAGCTTCTGTTCGGCCTCCTCAATCAGCGATAAAACATCACCCATACCGAGAATTCGTGAGGCTATTCGATCAGGGTGAAAAGGCTCCAGCGCCTCGGTTTTCTCACCCACACCCAAAAACTTAATCGGCTTGCCAGTAATTGATCGCACCGACAATGCCGCACCACCACGAGAATCAGCATCCGATTTGGCGAGAACCACACCCGTCAAAGGCAAGGCTTCATTAAATGCTTTCGCCGTATTGGCTGCATCCTGCCCGGTCATGGCATCAACTACAAACAGTGTTTCCACCGGATTGATAGCGGCGTGCAGCTGTTTGATTTCGCCCATCATGTCTTCATCGATATGCAAACGACCGGCAGTATCGACAATGACCACATCAATAAATTTTATCTTCGCTTCGGCAATCGCCGCATTGGCGATATCAACGGGCTTTTGCTCTGTGGTACTGGGGAAAAAAGTCGCATTCACCTCCGTAGCTAGCGTTTCCAGCTGTTTAATCGCCGCCGGGCGATACACATCCGCACTCACCACCAGCACCGACTTTTTCTGCGACTCTTTTAACCAACGAGCAAGCTTGGCAACAGTGGTGGTCTTACCAGCACCTTGCAGACCGGCCATCATAATGACCGCAGGGGGCTGCGCAGCCAGATTTAGGCCAGAGCTAACGTCGCCCATCACCCTTTCCAGCTCACTTTGCACAATCTTGACAAAGGCCTGTCCCGGGCTCAGGCTCTTCATCACCTCCTGACCAACAGCCCTGACCTTAACCGCATCAACAAACTCTTTAACGACGGGAAGGGCTACATCCGCTTCCAGCAAAGCCATGCGCACTTCACGCAGAGACTCCTTTATATTATCTTCGTCCAGCCTTGCCTGACCGCTGACTTGTTTAAGGGTAAGGGATAAACGCTCTGTTAAGTTTTCAAACATTGGATCAAAATCCTGGATTGCTTTAAATAAGTTCGACTAAATATGCTCTGGACACCCCGTCACGGATACTCATACTCGGTTGATTGCGCTAGAATGAGTGACAGGCCAAACGCTCAAGCGCGAGACAGTATAGATGTCTCTGCGCTGTAAAAAACGAAATTATAGCGGAGATCAATCTGCCAGCCCAAATTGAAATGCACATAATATAAAATATATTTCCGTTCCAACACCGAAATATCTTTAAAATTGCGTAAATGAACGCTCAGGCGGACTCGTTGCACCATGGAAATTTTACTCACTAGCACACTGACAACACTGCTCTATCTTAGTGCTGCAGTCTATAAAGGCATGCAGGTCACTCGGCGAATCCCGAGCAGCCAAACACGCACCGGACTCATTCTCGTTGCTATTACCTTACTAGTACACGCCTTAAGTATTTACGGCCTGATGGTCTCGTCCAAGGGTATAGACCTCGGCTTTTTTAAAATCTCATCGCTTATTTTCCTCTTTATTGGCTGTATTGCCCTATCTGCCAGCTTAAGGGGAAAGCAAATTGACAATTTGATGGTAGCGCTATTTCCTCTGGCAGCTACCGCTGTATTTCTCTCTGCATTGATCCCCAGCGCCTACACACCCAAAGAGACCCTGTCTGGCGGTATACTATCGCATATATTGATTTCTATTCTTGCCTACAGCGTTCTCACCATCGCCAGTCTGCAGGCCGTCATCCTGCTTGTTCAGGAAAAAGAACTCAAAAAGCGTCATACCAAAGGTTTGATCGAGTGGCTGCCACCACTACAAACGATGGAAGAACTGCTCTTTGAAATGCTCTGGGTCGGTATCATTCTACTCAGCGGATCCATTATTAGCGGAGCGGTGTTTCTGGACAATATATTTGCCCAGCACCTCGCTCACAAAACCCTGTTTTCAATTGGCGCCTGGGTGATATTTGCCATCCTGCTATGGGGAAGGCATCAACTGGGCTGGCGGGGTAAAACCGCAGTCAAATGGACCCTGGGAGGCTTTGTCGCCCTGATGCTGGCCTTTTTCGGCTCCAAGTTTGTTCTGGAACTGCTTTTGCACAAGTAAAGCATTGCTAAAGCAGCCATTTTTCTTCAAGATACTCCTTGATTAACACTCAAATATTAACAAACGAGGTATAAAAGTTTTTGAACGAGGCACCGCTGGGTCTTCTTTTTGGTTTATTGGCACTACTTATTCTAATTTCTGCATTCTTCTCCAGCTCGGAAACGGGCATGATTTCCCTTAATCGTTATCGCCTCAAGCATCTACAAAAAAACAACCACCGCGCCGCCAAACAGGCTGCTCAGTTGCTGGATCGTCCGGACCGTCTCCTTGGCCTTATTTTAATCGGCAACAACCTGGTTAATATTCTTGCCTCAGCAATCACTACTGTTATTGCCTACCGACTGTATGGCGATGCCGGCATTGCCATCGCCACATTGTTACTAACGCTGGTCATTCTCATCTTCGCTGAAGTAACACCCAAAACCATTGCGGCACTCTACCCGGAAAAAGTCGCCTTCCCTGCCAGTTATATTTTAAAACCTCTGCTAGTACTGCTTTACCCTGCGGTATGGTCAATTAACCAGATCACCAATGGGATACTTCGCCTACTCAATGTTGACCCTGAAAAAGCCAGACAAGAGCAATTAAGCTCGGAGGAGCTGCGCATTATTGTCGATGACGCAGGCTCCCACATTCCCAAACGCCACCAGGGAATGTTACTTAATATTCTCGATTTGGAAAAAGTCACCGTCAATGACATTATGATTCCGCGTAATGAAGTCTATGGCATTGACATTGACGATGATAAAGAAACTATCTTGCAAAGACTGCAAAGCAGCTCGTTTACCCGTATCCCCTTATATCAGGAAGACATCGACAATGTGATTGGCATACTGCATATGCGCAATGTCAGCCGCTTTGTCTCCGAAGCCGGCCTTGATAAAGAAGCTATGATTCAGGAAGCCGCTGCTCCCTATTTTGTCCCGGAAAATACCGGGCTCCATATTCAACTATTAAACTTCCAAAAGGAAAAACGACGCATTGGTATTGTGGTTGATGAATATGGTGTATTTGAGGGTATAGTCACTTTGGAAGATATACTCGAAGAAATTGTCGGTGAATTCACCTCCAACCTCGCAGACATCCATGATGATTTCGAAACACAGGAAGACGGCTCGGTTATTATCAATGGCACAGCCAATATCCGCGACATTAACCGCTCGCTTGGCTGGGCACTACCCACCGATGGCCCCAAAACATTAAACGGGCTAATTATGGAACACCTGGAAACTTTTCCCGATGCCAACGTCAGCCTGCTGATTGGCGACTACTACGCTGAAATTCTCGACATTAAAGACAACATGATTTTGTCAGCCAAAATAAGCATGCCATCTGGGAAGCAGGCATAATGACGAATAAAAAAGCTAGCAAGCTGTTTTGAGTTTCAGGGTTTTACGATTGCTTTCATTTACAAGTTTTTATAAAGATGCTTTTTATTTGCAGCTCCATCAGCTTATTCAGCCTTCCTCGAAATTATTAAATCCTTAACTTTTCGTACTAGACAATGATGACTAAACTTCCTGGCATACTGAAAGGCAATCAAAAACGCTAATATCACTGCAGCCACAAGATATAAAAGCGATGTCACTTCATCATGCTGCCCCTGGCTCACCACTATCTGCACCTCAAAATAGTTAAGCAAAGCATCAAATGAAACCCCCATGATCAAAGCGGTAAAAATTACACCGCATAAATACCCCGCCAGAGAACGTAGGCCCAGTTCATTTTTAAGTACCATTAAGGTCGCAATATTAGTAGCAGGGCCCGCCAGCATAAAGACCAGGGCAGCTCCGGGTGATATACCCGACAACATCAAACCAGCGGCTATGGGGGTAGAGGCCGTGGCGCATATATACATGGGAATGGAAATCAAGACCACCAGTAGCATCGCTAACACTCCACTGCCGTACTGGCTTAAAAAGGTCGGGGGTACAAATGTTTGAATAAGGGAGGCAAAAAATAAACCCACCAATAACCACCCCATAAAATCCGATAGCAATTTACCGTATCCGTACTGCACGACAGCTAGAGCTTTAGCCCACACTCCTTTAGGTTCCCCGCTGCCTGCCCCTTTACAGCAAGACTTCAGGTCTTCCTGTAAAGGCGGCGTTTCCACGTCCCACCAAGCCACCAACTTGCCCGCAACAATAGCAGATAAAATAGCGGCAACAGGGCGGGCAATGGCCATTACTGGCCCCATTAGAGCAAGCGTAATCCCAATGGAATCCACGCCGGTTTCCGGGGACGCCACCATAAAGCTGGCGGTGCTAGCCTTGCTGGCACCGGCACGACGAATCCCCATCGCCGCAGGAATCACCGAACACGAACACAAGGGCAAGGGCGTACCGATAAGCGCCGCCGTCACCACGGAGCTATCCTTGCCTAAGGTTTTATTTATCCAGGTATCAGGAACAAGCAAGCGAATAATACCGGCCAGCAATAATCCACCCAATAAAAATGGCGCGGACTCGCTAAACAGAAGGATAAAGTTTGCTATAAGTTCACTCATGCCTTGCCCTTCCCTGCCGGTACTGAGTACCCCTCATCCTGCTCAACAGAGGTATAATCCAAGACCTCGATAATGCTACAAAACTCGGCACTTTCATTACCACCACAGCAGGCATCACTGAGTTTGTGCAAGGCAGTCAACATCTGCTGCATTTCATGTATCTTTTGCTCCACCTCAAAAATCTTCTGCTGGGCAAGATCCTTGGCTTCTCTGCAAACATGGGCGGGCTTATCAGCACGTATTGATAAAAACACCCCGACTTCCTCCAGGCTAAAGCCCATATCACGACTACGCTTAACGAACCTGACAGCACTCAAATCGGCTTGACTATAAATGCGGTAATTGCTTTCACTACGGGTACTAGCCCGGATAAGACCCTGCTTTTCGTAAAACCTCAGCGTATGAGTTGAAAGCCCGGATTGTTTTGCTAGTTCGCCAATTTTCATGAGGCCGCCTCCTTAGTCATCAGGGCAAGTATAAACCTTAGACTAGACTCTAATGTCAAGAGTTGCTACAACATAAGCGACGCTCGAATTCAGGTAACCTTTATTCCTATTCTTTCCTCATTCCTATTTACCTCTCCTCCCCAAGCCAAGGGCTTTTTCTATTTTGGCATGATAGCTGACTCGATAGTCTTTTAGGATCTTATCCTGCTGCAGTTTACTCACACCAACGTTCACCAATGCCATGCGAGCCAGCTCCAGGCTAGCTTCAACATTTTCCGATACAACATCGCTTGCTCCCAGCCTGCGTAATTCACAGCACTGATTCAAACTATGTCCGCGCACATAAATACTAGTTTTCGGATGGTCCTTTCGAAGTGATGTAACTATTTGCTGACTAGCCTCCGAATCATTTATCGTTACAATGATGACTTTCGCATCAGCAGCACCCACAGCCTTTAATAATTCTGGTTTCCGCACATCGCCAAAAAACACAGGATGACCATGTTCTCGTTCAGCATTGACAATTCTTGCATCACAATCCAGTGCAACAAAATCTTCACCTGCCGCTGAAAGAATCTCCCCTACCCTACGTCCAACACGACCAAAACCAGCAATAACAACTCGGGATTTAACGGGTTTCTCAGCCGGTTCTTTGGTCGCTGTCAGCTTAGTTTTAACCAGATATTGCGCAAGCGTTACCAGCGATGGCGTCGCCAGCATGCTCAACAATACAGTTAACAACAGTTGTTGATACAAACCTTCCGACAACAGGTTTGATTGATGGGCTAAAGCAAATATTACCAACGCAAACTCTCCGCTTTGCGCTAACACTATAGCCACGGCCAAACTGTTTCTTACCTTAAGACCAAACAGATATGCCATCGGAAAAAGTACTAGAGCTTTGATAACCATTAATGCAATCACCAGGCTCAGAGACAACACTGGGCGCTCTAACAAGAGATTAAGATTAAGGGACATTCCCATTGACATGAAAAACAGCCCTAAAAGCAGTCCTCGAAAAGGGCGAATTTCTGCCATTACCTGATGTTTGTAAAAGGAGTCGGAAATAAGCAAGCCTGCCAGAAAAGCACCCATCCCCATAGAAAGACCTATATGCTCTGTTGCTAGCGAAGCCCCAAGCACGATTAAAACGGCAGATGCGGTAAACACTTCCGGATTGCCAGAAAGCGCAACGCGATGAAGTATAGGGTGAAAAAAATAGCGCCCCACAAGAACGACCAAACCGAGAATAAATAAAGTTTTAAGCAGTGCGTAGCCAAGATCCTCACCAATACTTAACTCAGGCATCGCCAATAAGGGCAATAAAGCAAGCAATGGCACAACGGCTAAATCCTGGAAGAGTAATACTGCCACCGAGGTTCGCCCGTAAATAGCAGTAAGCTGTTGCTTTTGCGCAAGTAACTGCAATACAAATGCAGTTGAAGAAAGCGCTAAGGCCGGGCCTATTAAAATGGCAGATCGCGGGGAAACATCAAAAAGTAAAATCATGATCCCGCTGAGCAAAACACCGGTAAACAAAACTTGTAAGCCACCCAGGCCAAACACCAAGCGCCTAATACGCCAAAAAGTGGAGGGCTTAAGCTCGATACCGATCACAAATAGCAGGAGGACAACTCCAATTTCGGCTAAATGACCAATCTCAGTGATATTATTAATAAGACCAAAGCCTGAAGGCCCGACAATGACACCGGCGATGAGAAAGCCCGGCACAGCTCCCAATCTCACAGACTGAAGCAATGGAACAACCACTACCGCCGCCATTAACATTATTATGATGTCAATCAGGTAAGCAGAAATCATAAATTACACTGAAGGATAACCATTTGAGTAGTTCTCATTGCGCACTCAATTATATTTTTAGTCTGAAGTGACTATCATGCGCACCCACGGTAGACGCTTTAGGCGACGCAGTCATGCACTGATTTGAACGTGAGCTGAATAATTAGGCCAATTTATCAATTAACGATGACATACCAACAAGCCGTTGCGCTTCAATCACGTGCAACTCCTCCACCAGTTTACCCTCGACCAACACAACCCCTTTTCCCTGTTGCTCAGCTATGCGCCAGGCATCAATAATAATTTTTGCCTGCTCAATTTCCTGCTCTGAGGGGGAAAACACCTCATTAGCGACAGCGAGCTGTTTGGGATGAATCAGTGATTTACCATCAAATCCCAGCGTTTTTCCCTGCTGACAAGCCGCGTAAAAACCGGCTTCATTATTAAGATCAATATAAACACCATCAATCACTTCCTTGCCATAAGCCCGAGCGGCCAGCACTGTCATGCCGAGGGAGGTGATAAAGCCCGCGCGATCTTCTGTTTGCGGGACTCGCAATTCCTTTGATAAATCATTAGTGCCCATTACCAGCACCTGGATGCGCTCGTGTGCGGCTATCTGCTGGGCATTCAGCACCCCCAAAGGAGTTTCAATCATTGCCCAAACAGGCAAGTGATCACTGGCACCGGCATCCTTTAATAACTGCACCGCCTGATCAATGTCCGCCGCACTTTCAACCTTAGGCAGCAACACTGCATCAATATTTTCCTGGGCAATGGCCTGCAAATCATCACGGCCCCACGAGGTAGAAGCACCATTAACACGGACAATCACTTCTCGATAAGCATAATCCTGTTTTAGTGCCGACAATAAATTATCCCTTGCTACCTCCTTTGCATCAGGCGCCACGGCATCTTCGAGATCAAAAATCAGAGCATCGGCGCTGAGGCTGCGAGCCTTATTGAGAGCACGACTATTGGACGCCGGCATGTACAAAACACTACGTCTGGGGCGGCGGCTGATCTCAGTCATTATTTTCTCTACATCCTTAGTCTTTTTATACTTGGGTATTTAATCTCATCAACTATTTTAAACGGACTTTTAATGTTTTTAATGCCAACTCAATACTGGCATCAAGTTGCCCATCATCAAATAATTGCTCTCTCAATCGATAACTTGGCGGTCTCCTTTCCAGGTCAAGGTAATAAGGCACCGCAACACCGGTATAATGTTTTACCTGCTCCCTGCCCGCTCGAGTGTACAATGCAATTTTTAATGATAGACCGCGTGCTTTATCAGGTACGCGATAGGTCTTATTTTTCTTGCCTTTAATTACCTGCGGTAAACGGACTCCATCCCAGACCAGCAAATCACCATCTACAGTCGCCGTACGAAGTGTCAGCTCTGGCATCAGCAGCAGATCAAAGTTTACTGACTTGGCTAACTGCAAAACGATATCAGCAACATAAACCTGCTCATTATAGGGTACGAAATCACCCACCGCAGGGTTGTATATTGAGCCAGACTGCTCCAGCGCATGATGACGAATATCTCGATATTGTTCTTCGCTAACAGTCACCACGTCAAAGCCCAATTTTTGCAGCTCGGCGATCAAGCGGCCGTGAACTTCATCATTGTACTGGTGAAATTCCTTCACGATACTAAATACGGGAAAGACAATAATTTTTTGGGAGTCTTCCGACACTTCAGGCTTTGTTGGCTGTTCGGCGCATGCAGAGAACATTAAAAGCATAAACGTGACTAAAAAAACGTAAGAAACAAGGGGCTTGTTAATAGTAATCAATAGATTTACAACCTCAATAAATAAACTTCTCAAAAACCAGCCGAATTAGGGGTGATAATTATCCAGGGCCAGTCAAGAAAGCTAAGACCTTAGCGGCAAACTCTTCAAAATTCTCCCGGTGAGGGAAATGCCCCACCCCTGGATAGCTGACAAACTCAAAGTCATTGGCAAATGCTTTTTCAATACTGGCAAACTGATCCATACCGACACTACCATCGGCTTCGCCGGCAAAAAACAGTGTTGGCACGTCTGTTTGTTGAGTCATCAAATCCCGCTGCTGTTTCGTGGAGTTGCGAATCATCGCCCGATAATAGCCAATCAATGCCGTTAATCCACCGGGCATCGACAAGGCTTTTTTTACAGGTTCCAGAGCAAACTCCGCAGAGCGCCAGTAAGGCGACCAGGTTCGATATAATTGATCAATAAACTGATAGTTGTTTTCGGGAATTTTTCGCTCCGCCACCCAGGGAAGCTGAAAGTAGAAAACATACCATGATTTCTTTAACTGCTGCCAGCTCATCACCGTTTGATTCATATGGGGAATGCACATCACTACTAATTTTGAGATCTTTTCTGGCTGCATATTAGCGGCGGTATAAGCCGCAAAACCACCCCAATCGTGCCCAATAACAATCGCATCATCCACGCCAAAAGCATCAATTAAAGCGAGCACATCCTCTGCCAGGCGCAGAGTAGAATAGTCATCATCAGGCGCCAAACTGCTGGGATAATAACCACGCATAAACGGTGCTACCGCCCAGTAGCCAGCCTCCTCCAAACGACTCAGAGTTTGCTCAAAAGTATAAGCAGTATCAGGGAAACCGTGGAAACAAAGCACCAAAGGCCGCTTTTTATCGCTGCTTTTTGCATCGAGGCCTTTCTCCAGGTAGGAAAATTGAATACCGTTTGCCTCAATTTTTTTTGTCTCTGTCATGGATCAACATTTCCTGTCATTATTTTAAGTTTCTACACGAGGGAGTTCGAGCGAAGATTTTAACCAGTGATTGAGGCAATCAGCAAGCTTGATCCAGAAACTTTAATTCATCTGCTGATATTACTCCGCGCCGTCCAGGATATCCTTAAAACCTGAGGGATCATGGCGACCAAAAACTATCGTTTCAAATATACCCACACCTTCAAGGTCACCCAGCTTTGCCTTGGCAACTTGATGAACGTGAATATGCTTATAATCCAGTGGATCGAGCTCATCGAGCACCCAATCTTCACGGGCAAACACATTATCGCCTTTCCACACCGCATGCCCCCACTCCGGGTGCTGATAACCGATACCCAGCATCTGAAACCGAATCATCGGTTCGATCTCGATTTTTAGCACTTCATCCTTAGTGTGAAGTTCAAGCTCGGCAGAGGCAGTACGTCGAGTACCCTTTTCCCAGTTGATTTTATGTGTTGCTTGTTCCATCTCAACAGCTGCGGGCTCGTCACCCACAGGGATATCTTCAATATTATCGTAAACCGGCAATTTACAAGCACTTACCTGTTTGGGGTTGCCATCGTGATCTTCAAAGGTACCAAACTGAGTGCAGAAATCATCAAAATGCAAGGCATTCCAGGTCCAGTAAACTCCGGGTTCGTCATTCAGTAATCCAGGCGCTCCGCCCTGCGGCTCACCAACCGGCCGCACGCCCCAGGACTTGTCCCTAACCCCTAGCACATCAGGTTTTGTAAGCTCGGTACGTTTACCATCAATACTAAAATAGCCTTCCCAATAACCAAACTGGGTAAAACGCGTGGTATCCATAATGGTATGCACACCCTCGGCCATATGGCTTTTAGGCTCCTCGGCAGCACAGGTGCGGGCAACAAAGGTCATATCACATTCGATTCCAGTGTCATTTGCGGAAATCGCCACACGCACCTTTTTCATAGGCTCTATGATTTCAATACTAAGCGGGCCAATCAGTGTTTCTGTACGATCGTCCGGCGCACGCCGGGAACCATGAAAGGTGTGCTGCTTACCATCAACCACCACACTAAAATGACCGTCCATAACAAAACGATTCGGGTAAACACCAAAACCCACCTCAAAGCAAAAAGCACCTTTCTTCTCAAAACCGGCAAACCAGTAACGATCGTAAAAAGTACGGGCACTCTGAACCGGGATAGCGATCGGGTTGGAGGTTTGGTGAATACAGTAATCATCAAATCGGGTTAACATTGTTTACTCCTTTAATTCAGTCAAAACAGGTTTTCAGCTAACATATATAATTAACAATAGTACATTCAGAGGCGTAGGAATATCAGCAAATTGTCTTAGTTAGTGCCTAACCAGAAACCGGAAGTTTTCGAAAATTAAGTCCGCTCCTGGCCAACGCAAATCTTGCGACTTAAAGGCCTTGAAAAGGCCTAGGAGCTAGATTTGCGTTGGCCAGGAGCGGACTTAATTTTCGAAAACTTCCGGTTTCTGGTTAGGCACTAAC
>JAUXDF010000217.1 GCA_030618505.1 Spongiibacteraceae bacterium
TATATGCAGAAAAAGAGTGGATGCTACCAACTTTTAATTTGGTAGCCCCTGGTTTCTGAAAACCGCCTAAGCTTACTGGTCGGATTCACTGCAATTGCCTCATTAACCCACTCCATTAAGGGCAAGTCCGAATGATGATCAGTATAGGCGACAGTGTAATTTATATTGTCATTATTCTCTATATGCTGGATCACTTTTTGGAGTTTATATTGCGCATAACAATTCTTGCCAGAAATATCACCCAAAAGCCTGTTATTTTCATTCCAGGTAGCATGTGTGCAGATAATAGCGTCAAAACCAAGACGGTGCCCCAATTCTTCAACATAAAAATCAAAGCTGGCTGTAGCCAATATTAAAATATGGCCAGACTCTTTGTGAAATTCTATTTGATTTAATGCGTTTTGCCTCATTTTAGGTTCAACCACATCGTTGATGAAATGCGAGATAAAACTGTTCATTTCATTCCTTGATGTGCCACCGGCGATTGCACCCAGGAACTTCTTCTTTAGCCAGGCATTGTCGCGGAATTTGAGTTTGTATAGAATGATGGAAAATGGCAACGACCAGCAGTATGCCAGTCGATATGGGTGGTGCTTCAGGAATGCCACCAAAAAAGACAAATATGTATCATTACAGGTAATAGTTCCGTCGAGGTCGAAAACTGCGGCAATATGCGGCTCATTTTTCATTGATATGAACTATCGCGTCTTTGATACGGGCATGGCGAATATGTAATATCTGTTGATTGCAAAATTCATGAACATAACCAGAGTTGTAGCTATCATTTGTGCAATCAAATACATCATTCCCTGTCTATCAAAGAGAAACCAGAATATTAGCGTATTAACTCCCAGCATAACAAAAGTAGTAAAAACATATTTTATAAATATAATTCCATGTGCTCCTGTCGATTTAAATGTCCAGTGATATTGCATATTGTAATTCACGACAATTGCCGTGCAAAAGGCCAACACACTTGCAACGACCGGATTGATTGCCGTTTTTTCAACTAGTAGAATTAGCACAAGAAATTGCACTGTGGCAGCTAATCCACCGGATATCACATAACGAATAAAAACCTTCATCTTTTGATGAACAACACTAGTATTCTACCTTTTTAACAAAAAACTGTAACCATGGAATATCCACAAAAAACAAGAAGGCAACAAAAGCGAAAAGGAATATGATATAGAGTATAAACTTTTTTTCTTTATATAGCTTTTCAGGATTTTGTGTTGGTGAATGTGCTTGTTGCCCAATAGCCAGGTACCAGGAGAATAATAATGCAAAAAGCGGAAAGCTTAACAAAAATTCGACTTTATATTTTATCAGGAAAACGCCCAGAAAGAATGCTGATGATAGCGCATAAAAAAATGAGGATACCAGTAGGCTCTCTTCTGTATAGGTTTTGAATGATTTACGATATAATGCTGCTCGCTCAGGATCATCGATAAACCTAAACTCCGCATATCGCTTCACAGTCATTAGAAATGCGCCACCCATCCAATATGATAATATGGCGCTGGAGGGAGGCAATGAGCCAGAGACAATGGCAGACCAACCCAATAACAGTCTCAATGGATTATTGATTGATTCTGAAAGCACATCTAAATATGCCTTATCCTTTGATCTAAACGGCTTTACATTGTATATAATTCCCATGAACAGCAACATGAGTAGAAACACCATGAATTCAAGGGTTAACAGAAGTCCTAAGCTTATGCCCATACTAGCAAAAATAAAGTATTCCAGGTATACATATCCAGCTTTGAGCTTATTGCCTACAGATGGGCGATTTTTCTTTACCGGATGATGTTGATCAAACTCCGCATCAAGCCATTCATTGATCACATAGTTAGCTGATGCAATGAAACAAACACTTAGTATACCAATGATTGTAGGCCAGATTGCTTCCGTTAATGTTGCATCTGTCAACAAGATAGCTAATGCGACTCCAGGCAACATGAAGACATTTTTAAACCAGTGGTCAATACGTGCGATTCTTATATAATCTAACATGTGACAGTTATCTACAGGCGATTTGAAATTGAACAAGCATCAGTATGCTTGTTTCGTTCGTGCAGGAAATGGAAGGTCAACAATGGTTTAACATCATGTCGCTCTGCAATCATCCCAACCAGGGAAACTCCACCACATTTAGATATAAGAAATACTAGTGCTGGAAGTAAAAACACACCATCGTAATCTAAATGCACCAAAAACATCTATGAACCAGCGCCAACTAGAGCAAGTAGGAACAATGGATCTCTCGATTTTCTTGTGATCCGGGCAACCACTATTATATTGATAACCATGAACAAAGCACTCATTATAACTTCATACTCATATTGATGACTATTCAACATATAGCCAATAATCGCCATAAGTCACTCAGGAGAAACGCTTGACCAGCTTGAGCACCTTCTGCGCCATAGGCGCACGGTGCGGGGAGCCGTTCTGCCAAACCGACTCATTACCATGCTCGAGGTACCAGTCGTAGCTCTCCTTAAACATCGCCATATTGGAATATTTCGGTTTCCACCCCAAGTCCAGGCAGGGCTGGGGATCGAAGTAGCAGGAGGTGTGGTAGGTCATGTAATGGTAGGGCGCAAGGGGCGAGAGTTTCAATGCACGCAGCAGGCGTAGCGTATTGATTGTCAGACCCTTGGGCAGGCCGATGACTTTGGAGGTGCTTCCGGCGTATTCAATCAGTTGTTCCAGGTCGTCGCGAAGGGGACCAAACTCGGTGGCGCCGACGTTGTAGGTTCCTGGTTTGTTGGAATCCAGGGCGAGCATATACAGAGACATGAGGTCATAGCGATGTATGAATTGGAAGATGTTGCTTCCATCACCTATGGTATAGACGTTTTTGTTTTCGGAGATCCACTCGAACAGGATTTGATAAATACCCAGGCGACCCGCGCCGAGTGTTGCCCGTGGACGAATTGTAATAACCGGAATATCAGCTTTTCCACATATCTCTTCGGTGAGTTTTTCACCGGCCAGTTTGGATCGGCCATAAGCCTCAATCGGCACAGTCGGGGTATCGTTGGTGATTGCGCTGCCATCTTCCGGGGGCATCCCAAACACGGAGGTCGAACTGGTATGGATAAAAGCCTGCACTCCGGCATTGACCGCCTCTTCGGCAACGATGCGTGTGCCTTCGACATTCACCCGCCAATATTCATCACCTGCATCACACTGTGCAACCAGGGCGGCGTTATGATGCACCACATCCACTCCTTTCATGGCGCGACGAACACACTCACGGTCCAGCACGTTGCAAAGAGTGAATTCGGTCCCCTCTGGCCGGGAAGGGTCTTCCCAGATATCAATGCAGTGAACTTGATCGCCACGCTCGATGAGTTCGCGCGCGACAAGAGTACCGATAAAACCGGAACCGCCAGTAATTAGGTGTTTCATAGATGGGTCTCTGCTAGTTTAAAAAATGTTGAACATTTCTATGTGCAACGGCCATGACTGTGCCCTGAGGATTGACAACCGTCGGACCGCACAAAAGAGATGCGTCGGCAATGTGCAACCGGTCAACACCATGCACATTTCCGAAAGAATCTGTAGCACAATGCACGCGATCTTCCCCCATCGGACAGCTCGAAAACAGATGCAGCGTGGAGAGATTGGCCTTATCCGGGGGCAGGACATCCGGCAACCGATCAACGTCCGCTTGCGAGTGGATGACGGCACTACCCGCAATTCCAGGATAGATCGCAATGGCGCCAGATGCGAGCAACGCCTGGCAGAGATGTTTCAAACCATCTGCCACCTCATGAAGGCTCGACTCATCCATTTTAACCCGAACCAGCGGGTCACGAAACCACGGGACATTTCTTACCGATGCGTATCCTCCAACGGTCTGGGTATAATAAATACCCATCTGTTTCCAATTGTGCTCGACCTCATGCATATACTCCTGGTGGTCGCACATTGACAGCGCCAACAGCGGCCTCAGGCTCATAGAGGAGCCGAGGCTGAATTTTGGGTCGTACTCGACAACCTGGTGTACCGGGTCGGGAACGCCAAGCAGGTTGATCTCTTCCCTGAACTGTGCAACGACTTTCAACATCGGGTGAAATCGAAGTGAATTGCCAATGTTTGTCTTGATGCCGCTGCGTCGAAGCAGTGCTGGCGTGTGGATGGCCCCACAGGCAAGAAAGAGTCGATCAGTCACGATTGTCAGCGGTTGGCCACCCTTGGTGGTGGCATCGACATGCCATTTACCTGAATGCTGCTTAAACCTGCTGACGCGTGTATCAGCCAACAGTGTTCCACCAGCGGCCAGGAAACGAGGTATCCAGGTTGTGCTCATGGCCTCCTTGTGGTCAATCAAGCGACCGTCATCGTTTTTTTCATACTGCACCAGTCGGGGCACTTGCAGAGACTTCCAGCCCAGTTTTTGAGCCCCTTCATGCAGTTTCATGGAGGTCATCGGAGGCACGCCGGGCAGGTCTGATACCCGTGTAATACTCTCGCAAGCATCAAAGTGGGGTCTTAAATCGTCGAGGGAGAGGGAGTCGACTCGATGACTTCGTCCCCACTCTTCCAGGGTTTCGCTATGTATTCGATGATACATCCCGCGGTTTACTTCACTGCCGCCGCCAACCACCCGCCCTTCGACATACGCTACTTTTGCATTACCGAAGCCAACGGTGACGCCACCGTTACGGTATTTTTGGCTGATCTCTTTCAATGAAAAGTTAGGAACCGATCCCTGTGGCAGATGCGCACCCTCTTCGACCAGCAGCACCTGCCGGCCAGCCTCAGCCAGGCGAGCAGCGGTAATTGCTCCTCCTGGGCCGGATCCAATGACCGTGATCGCTGTAGTAATTGTATTGGACACCTGGCTTATCTACCACTAAGTGGTGAGTTCGTGTTCGGAATACCAGGCAAAGATCACCAGAGTATCGAAGAAGCGAATAAAATCACGCTTAAAACCAAGAGATGAATTTTTCCAGTTCAAAAAGATCTGTTGGCGGGTCGCCAACGAAAGCTTATGAAAAGGCCTCCCATGGACCAGGATCGGGGCAGCGTCAAAGATCCATGCGATGAGTTTAAACGGTAATCGCAAATAGTCAGGCATCCGATCATACTGGGAAAGAACAAACTCCAACGGTTCGTGGGTTTGAAGCCGATCTGGAGATTTTATCTCATCGCATAGATTTGCAACCGCAGCCCCCACGATACCGGAGGAACATTGGCGAAAGTCGAGGCCCATCAGTTTTTCCTCAGCGTTGTGGTGATACCGGTCAGTCAATCTTGAAATATTTTGACATCATCTTTAGCGCACCATCGACACCCAATAGCCGCCTTGCCCAGTGTGTTTTTACTGCATTTCCCCCCACAATATAGCAAATTTTCGGCTTGGGGCATTTTATGGCTTTCAGTATGGTGTCGGCAACGGTCTCGGGGGGAATGCCATTCCGACTGTCCATCGACTTCACAATATTCTTGTAATTTTTGTCAACGAATTCATTGCCCTGCGCTTTATACTCATTGCCCGTTTCATTAAATCCGGTATTGACGTTACCCGGCTGAATAATAACGGGCTTGATCTTGCGATATGCCAGCTCAATCGATAAAGCTTCGTAAATGCGCTCCATACCAGCTTTTGTCCCTGCGTAGACAGACTCCATGGGGATGCCGATACCTGCGGAATTTGAGCTCAGGCCAATAATTTTTCCGCCTACATTGATCAGCGGCAAAACGTCTCGAATAAGTTTGATGTGAGAAGTGAAATTAATATCGACAATGCGCTCCAAATGCTCGTCGGTCACGTACTCGATGGGGTAGGTAGCGTGTGCCGCCGCAGAGATAACCACGGCATCCAGGGGAGGCATCTTTTTCAGCGCCGCTTTTACCGACTGGCTGTCGGTCATATCCATCAGGAGGGTTTTGATCTCATGGTCACCCTGCACGGCTTGTAGTGCAGCGGCATCGATAT
>JAUXDF010000114.1 GCA_030618505.1 Spongiibacteraceae bacterium
CAACGGCGCCAGCTGGCAACGTATTGTGACAGATAATGACACCGCGCTGCTGGGTGCTTACATCGCCGACAGTGGCTCAATATTTATGGTGGGAGTATCTGGCGCCATCTTAAACAGCCAGGACAACGGCCAAAGTTTTCAAACTCATTCACTAGCCAGTCGCATTGCCCTCAGCTCGGTGCTGGCTTTAAACGAAAACACCTTGTTACTGGTCGGCAAGCATGGCCTGGAGCACTATACGCTCCGCGCTGAATAGCTCAACTCGTAGGTAGTGCCCATCCAGAAACGGGTAGCTTTCGAAAATTAAATCCGGTCATAGCCAACGCAAATCTTGCTCCTAGGCCTTTTCAAGGCCTTTAAGTCGCAAGATTTACATTGGCCATGACCTCTTTGTTTAATTTCTGGATGGGCACTAGTAAGCCCTAGCGAAACTCGAAATTTTTATCACCGATTTCGCTGGTACTCCATCCAGGCTACATTGATTATAATAACCAACAGGCAACCCCATGAATTCAGAGAGTTTAGAAAAGACTCGCCACCCTTTAAGCGCAATCCAGGGTGGTATTGAACATTTTATTTTTTCCTATCGTCTGCTGGTTATTTCCTTATTTATCATAGCGACCATTTTCCTCGGTTTTCAGGCAAGTCAACTCAGACCCGATGCCAGTATCGAAAAAATGATCCCCTCCACCCACCCCTACATCGTTAACTTTCTTGAAAACAAAGATGACCTCGCGAGCCTCGGTAGCGCTGTACGCATTATCATCTCTAATCAGGAAGGGGATATTTTCAACAAAGAATTCCAGCAATTACTGCAGGAAATCACCGATGAAATCTTTTATATCAATGGTGTTGATCGCTCTAAAATGCAATCCCTGTGGACACCTAATGTACGCTGGAAAGAGGTAACCGAAGAAGGTTTTGTGGGTGGCTCTGTTATTCCCGATAAATACGATGGCTCCCCCACATCACTCTTACAGCTACGGGCAAATACCCTGCGCTCAGGACAAGTCGGCCGGCTGGTTTCCAACGACTTTAAAGCCGCGATTATTCTTGCCCCCCTGGTCGATATTGACCCTGAGACCGGCGAGCGTCTTGATTACTACCAGTTTTCAAAGGACTTAGAGGAAAAGGTCCGCAACAAATACCAAAGCGATAAAATTAGCATTCATATTATCGGCTTTGTTAAAGTCATCGGTGACCTGATCGAAGGTGCGGCACAGGTAGGGATCTTCTTTGCTGTTGCTTTCGCCATTACGGCAATATTACTCTACGCTTATTCACGCTGTTTCTGGTCCACTATCATCCCGCTGCTTTGTTCATCAATCGCCGTTGTCTGGCAACTGGGTTTATTGCGCGCTCTGGGCTTTGGCATTGACCCCTACTCCATGCTGGTACCGTTTTTAGTATTTGCCATCGGCATCAGCCACGCTGTGCAGATGATCAATGGTGTTGCCAATCAATGCCTGCACGGCGCTTCGGCAAAAACAGCGGCTTGCTGTGCTTTTTCCGCCCTGTGTATTCCCGGTTTAATCGCACTGCTTTCGGATGGCATTGGTTTTATTACCTTGATGGTCATTGAAATCCCGGTTATTCAGGAACTGGCCATCGCCGCCAGCCTGGGTGTTGCCGTACTGGTTCTAACCAATCTGATTTTATTGCCTCTGCTGATGTCCTATAGTGGTATTACCCACTCCTGTATGGCTCATATGAAAGCACAAGAGAACCGAGCCTTTCGCCCATGGCAAGCACTTTCTCGCGTAACCGAAACGCCTATCGCTGGTATTGTAGTGGTTATCGCCATGCTACTGTTTGTGTTTGGTTTTTACGCCAGTCAGGATCTTAAAATTGGCGATCTGGATCCCGGCGCTCCAGAGTTACGAGCAGATTCACGCTATAACAAAGACAACGAATTTTTAACCCAAAAGTTTTCCACCAGCACCGATGTCTTTGTGGTGATGGTTAACACGCCCTCGCAACAATGCGGTAACTATAATACCCTGGCAGCCATCGACCGGTTCCAGGCGAAGATTAGTAATGTCCATGGCGTACAATCGGTGCTTTCGCTGGTAAACATTTCCAAGCTGGTTGTTACTGGCATGAACGAGGGCAATATCAAATGGCACGATGTTAGCCGTAATCAATACGTGCTCAACAACTCACTCAGACTGGTTCCAAGTTCGCTGATCAACACCGACTGTAGCATGGTGCCTATACTGGTATTTTTAAATGACCACAAAGCGGAAACTCTATCTCAAGTTGTTAGCGAGGTGGAATTATTTGCCGACAAATACAATTCTGAAGATTTAAGTTTTAATATGGCGGCCGGTAACTCCGGTATTGAAGCGGCCACCAATATCGTCATCGCCAAGGCTCAATATATTATGCTGGCACTGGTGTATGCGGTGGTATCTTTTCTTTGCCTGCTGACTTTTCGTTCCATTAAAACCGTTGTTTGTATTGTTTTACCACTGGCACTAACATCGGTGCTGGCACAAGCACTGATGACCAGTCTCGATATTGGAGTCAAGGTGGCCACCCTGCCAGTTATCGCGCTGGGGGTAGGTATTGGTGTTGATTATGGCATCTATATTTACAGCAAATTACAGCACTTTCTTGATGATGGCATGGAGCTGAAAGAGGCTTATTTTAACACCCTGAAAACAACCGGAACCGCTGTTGCCTTTACCGGCTTAACGCTCGCCATCGGTGTTGCCACCTGGATTTATTCCCCCATTAAGTTTCAAGCCGATATGGGATTAATTCTTACCTTTATGTTTATCTGGAACATGATTGGTGCGCTGGTCTTGCTTCCGGCCCTCACAAGTCTGTTGGGTGCGCATGTCTCTAACAAGGCCGAAACTGCGTAGGGTGCGGCTTGCGCACCCATGTTATGTCCGATGGTGCGGGGGCCGCACCCTACTTGAAGGTAATGTTACCCTGTGAGTCAAGATCCAGCTTAACGCAATCGCCTGGGCCATATTCCGCGGCCAATACTTTCTGAGCGAGCGGGTCTTCGATTAATCGCTGAATGGTGCGCTTTAGTGGACGAGCACCGAAGACAGGATCAAAACCGCTATCAACCAGCTTTTCCAATGTCGCATCTGTTATTTCCAGCCCCATCTCACGCTCATGTAAACGCTCCTTTAAGAATGCCAACTGAATTTTAGCGATACCTTTAATCTGATCTTTAGCCAGCGGATGGAAAACTACTACCTCATCAATTCGGTTAATGAGCTCTGGACGAAAGTGCTGCCCCACCACGCCCATCACGGCATTTTTCATTGCCTCATAATCATCTTCACCAGCAAGGTTCTGAATCAAATCAGAGCCCATATTCGAGGTCATCACAATCACGGTATTACGAAAATCTACCGTGCGGCCCTGACCATCAGTCAGGCGACCATCTTCAAGTACCTGCAGCAAAATATTAAACACATCGGGATGGGCTTTTTCAACCTCATCAAGCAGCAGTACCGAATAGGGTTTACGTCTCACGGCTTCAGTCAGATAACCGCCCTCTTCGTATCCGACATAACCTGGAGGGGCTCCAATTAAACGAGCCACTGAATGTTTCTCCATAAACTCGGACATATCAATCCGCACCATTGACTCTCGGGTATCAAACAAAAACTCCGCCAGAGCCTTACACAATTCTGTTTTACCAACACCGGTAGGCCCTAAAAACAGAAATGAGCCATTAGGACGATTAGGATCAGAGAGCCCTGCCCGGGAGCGACGTACCGCATTGGATACCGCCTCAACCGCCTCATGCTGGCCGATTACTTTTTCGTGCAAGGCCTCCTCCATACGAAGGAGTTTTTCCCTATCGCCTTCCAGCATTTTTGACACTGGAATACCGGTCCACTTGGAAACCACGTCAGCAATTTCCTCATCGGTGACCTTGTTGCGCAGCAAGCGCATCTCCATCATCTCTGCCTGCCCCGCCATATCCAGCTGTTTTTCCAGCTCCGGGACAACGCCGTATTGCAGCTCTGACATACGCGTCAGATTACCTTCACGGCGCATAGACTCCATCTCCATACGAGCCTGCTCAAGATTACTTTTAATTTTTTGGGTGCCGAATACTGCAGCTTTTTCCGCTTTCCAGATTTCTTCCAGATCAGCAAATTCTCGCTCGACCACATCGATCATTTCATTAAGTTTGGTGAGTTGTTTTTTCGCCGCTGCATCTTTATCTTTTTTCACCGCTTCACGTTCGATTTTCAGCTGTATCAAACGACGTTCAAGACGATCCATCTCCTCCGGTTTGGAATCAATCTCCATGCGAATGCTACTAGCCGCCTCGTCAATCAGGTCTATCGCTTTATCCGGCAGTTTGCGATCAGTGATATAACGCTGGGAAAGTTTTGCCGCCGCGATAATTGCCGCATCGGTAATATCTACCCCGTGATGCACCTCGTAGCGCTCCTTAAGACCCCGCAGAATAGCAATGGTATCTTCCTCATTAGGCTCTTCTACCAGCACTTTCTGGAATCGGCGCTCCAGCGCTGCATCTTTCTCAACATATTGACGGTATTCATCGAGGGTGGTCGCGCCGACACAATGCAACTCACCACGCGCCAAGGCCGGCTTTAACATATTACCAGCATCCATCGCACCTTCCGCTTTACCGGCACCGACCATGGTATGTAGCTCATCGATAAAGAGGATAATACGCCCCTCCTCCTTGGCGAGTTCTTTCATGAGCGATTTTAAACGCTCTTCAAATTCACCGCGAAATTTAGCGCCGGCCAACAACGAGCCCAGATCCAAAGACAGGATTTTTTTGTCTTTAAGGCCCTCGGGAACCTCGCCATTAATCACCCGCTGCGCCAGCCCTTCAATAATCGCAGTTTTACCAACACCGGGCTCACCAATTAGCACAGGATTGTTTTTTGTGCGACGCTGCAAGACCTGAATGGTTCGCCTGATCTCATCATCACGACCAATCACCGGATCCAGTTCACCACGCTCGGCCTTTGCCGTCAGGTCAATGGTGTATTTTTCCAGTGCCTGGCGGTTTTCTTCTGCATCGGGATCATTCACTGTCTCACCTCCACGCACTTTTTCAATAGCTACTGTTAATAATTGTTTATTTAAACCACAAGCCACCAATAGTTCGGATACATTGCTTTTAGCATCAGTTGCTGCCAGCAAAACAATTTCACTGGAAATAAATTTATCATCTTGCTTCTGGGATAACTTATCGGCCAAGTTAAGCAACCTGACCAAGTCATTGGACATATGAACATCACCGGTATCCCCTTCAACCTGGGGCAGCGATTCAATTTTTTTCTTTAAGTTCTGCTGCAGCTGTTGAACATTGCCACCGGCCTGCGAAATCAGCGGGCGAATCGAGCCACCTTGCTGACTAAGCATCGCGGCAATCAGGTGGGCGGGCTCCATATAATTATGATCCTTGCCAATAGCAATGGACTGGGCATCCGACAACGCAAGTTGCAACTGATTGGTAAGACGATCAATGCGCATAATATTCCTCAATAGTTTCTCAGTATTCCCGCAACCGCCGAAACAGCGCGCGTCCACATTAGATACAAGTAACTCTTTAAACTAAGTGATAAATAGGGGCGAAATGCCAGCTTTCAAGTCACATCGATGCAGGAAGTGTTGATTAGGGAATGAAGATCAAGAAAATGCCTGAGCTTCATCGACATGCCAAGGGGTCTGGGTAGAATGGTACTTAGTTAGTGCCCATCCAGAAATTAGACAAAGAGATCCTGGCCAACGCAAATCTTGCGACTTAAAGGCCTAGGAGCTAGATTTGCGTTGGCCAGGAGCGGACTTAATTTTCGAAAACTTCCGGTTTCTGGTTAGACACCAGTTAAGCCGAACTTCGCCGGTTTTGCCCCAGGGAGAAGGAGCTAAAAGCCTAATCCGGCAGCGTACCACCCTCGCCCAATACCACATCCAGCTGCTTGCGATCGAGCGCTTCGTGTTTCATTAATTCTAAGATCAAGCGATCAAGAGCAACGCGGTGCTCTTTCAATATATCCATCGTCTGGCGCTCGGCCTTTTGCAGCAGTACGCGCACCTCATTATCGAGCAGCTCAGCGGTATGCTCGCTAAAGTCCTTGGTTTCTGCCAGCTCCCGGCCCAAAAAAGGATGCTCCTCTGCAATCCGATAACCCACAGGGCCAAGACGCTGACTCATACCCCATTGGGCAACCATTTTTCGAGCAAGACGTGTCGCCTGTTTAAGATCATCGGCAGCACCGGAACTGACGTAACCATAAGCCAACACTTCAGCACAACGCCCACCCAGTAAAATGGACAGTCGCTCTTTCAGGTAAAGCTCATCAACATTATGCCGATCTTCCTTGGGCAATTGCTCTGTCATACCCAAAGCTTGCCCACGGGGCACGATACTGACTTTCTCAAGCGGGTCGCTGTGCTGGCTATAATACGCGGTGAGAGCATGGCCAGCCTCGTGACAAGCGGTACGTCCACGTTCAGATTCATTCAATAAATCATCCCGTCTGGCGCCCATCAACACCTTGTCACGGGAGGAGCTGAAATCTTCCTGCAGTATTTTATCGCGATTATGGCGCGCAGCCCGCAAGGCAGCTTCATTCACCAGATTTTCAATATCTGCACCGGAAAAACCAACCGTTGATGCCGCCACATCGTCCAGTTCTACATCCTCAGACAAAGGCGTTTTGCGGGTATGCACCATAAAAATTTCTTTACGCGCTTTTTTTTGTGGTAGCTCCAACACCACCTTACGATCAAAGCGGCCGGGGCGCAGTAAAGCCGGATCAAGCACATCCGGGCGATTTGTTGCCGCCAGTACCACCACGGCTTCATCAGGCTCAAAGCCATCCATCTCGGCCAAAATCTGATTTAGCGTTTGTTCTCGCTCATCATTACCACCACCCATCCCGGTACCACGGACACGCCCCACTGAATCAATCTCATCAATAAAGATCAGCGCCGGTGCATCCTTGCGGGCCTTGGCAAACATATCACGTACTCGCGACGCCCCGACACCAACATACATCTCTATAAATTCTGAACCACTGACAGAATAGAAAGGTACATCCGCCTCCGAGGCGGTTGCTTTTGCTAATAGGGTTTTGCCGGTTCCCGGTGGCCCCATCATCAAAATACCCTTGGGCATTTTTGCTCCCAGCTTGCGAAAACGCTCCGGACTTTTTAAATAATCAATAATTTCCTGTAGATCCTGCTTTGCTGCTTCCAGTCCTGCAACATCGGCAAAACCGGGCCCACCCTTGCTGCTTTCAAAACGCCGAGCGCGAGACTGACCAAAATTCAACATGCCCCCGCCACCGCCTGCGCCCATCATTTTCCCTCGCAACATTCGGCCACTGTAAAAAAACAAAGCAAGAATCAACAACCAGGGTAAGAAGCCAACCAATATCTGCACCCAAACCGACGCTTCATCAGGGCGCACCTGAATATCCACCGATTGCTCGGCTAGCTGTTCCAATAAACGAACATCCTCAAGATCGGGCAAGGTAGTAAGAAAATCCATTTTCTTTTTACTATTGCCATCATCAGCTCCCCCCCTATAACGCCCCTGCACCTTTCGCCCCTGCAGGCGCACCTGGGCAATACGCCCATCACTCAGCTGTTGTTTAAATTCGCTGTAACTAATCTTCTGCGGACGATCAATCAGGACTTGATGGCCAAAGTAGTAGAATATAAAAAAAGCGAAGGCCAGCATGACCAGATTGGTATCCAGCCATGGTTTTCGCTCAGGCTGTTGTTCTTGCAAAACTTGTTTTTTATCCACCATAAAAAATCCGTCTGAATCAAACCTGGAAACTGCAGTTTCCAGACTAAAGGCACATTTTATTCATTGATTAGCTAGTGCCTATCCAGAAATTAAACAAAGAGGTCATGGCCAACACCAATCTTGCGACTTAAAGGCCTTGAAAAGGCCTAGGAGCTAGATTGGTGTTGGCCATGACCGGACTTAATTATCGAAAACTACCAATTTATGGATGGACACTAACTAACACCTAGCAAGATGATTAAGATCAAGCGATGCGGGCCGATAAGCAGAAAAACTCAGCATCAACTATAGAAACACAATGGGGCTTGCAGGATAATGGTGTCTGAAGAAAGAGGTCAGCATGCAGCCCCTAAAGGGCCACACCGACACCTGTCAGGGAGTATTTTATGGGGCATTACAAATATGATCGTCTGTCAGCCCAAGACACGTCTTTTCTTATCTTTGAAAAACCCAATATCAACATGCATGTCGCATCTACCGCAATTTATAAAGCCGGGGATCTCAAGACAGCGGAGGGTGGTATTGACTTTGAGCGCGTTAAAGACTCAATTTCAAAAGTACTGCACCGTATTCCCCGTTACCGTCAAAAACTAAAATGGATTCAAAAACCGAAAACGGCGGCGTGGGTTGATGATCATCAGTTCAACATTGATTACCACGT
>JAUXDF010000398.1 GCA_030618505.1 Spongiibacteraceae bacterium
CCGAAGCTATAGAGTAATTTGTAATAAAAATATTTTAAACAAGCTTTACGTGACCCATAGTTATTCTTGATGTATTTTACTAACCTGTTTTTCACCAACGACCTCAATTAAATAAGTACTTATGAAATTTGACGCAATCATCCTGGATGGCAACCAGCGCAGTGCCCTGGCGATAACCCGCTCACTTGGCAGCGCTGGCGCCAAACTGATTACGGCAGATACCTGTATCAGCCATCTCAGCGCCAGCTCACGCTACTCCCAGCTGGCCGTGGCCTACCCTGACCCCAGCGTTAATAACACGCAATTTATCGACTATTTGTTAGCCTTGAATGAAAAACACGGCATCAAGCTGATTATTCCTGCAACGGATATTACCACCAACAGCCTGGTCATGAATCAGGACAAGTTTAAAGGAAAAATCAACATTGTTCTGCCTGCACTGGATAAATACGACGAACTCACCGATAAACATCGGCTGTTAATGCTTGCTGATTCACTGGGCATTCCCACGCCACGATCAACACTCGTCACGGACAAGCAGTTCCCCCCGGAGTTTTCACAAGAGGGCCCGGTTGTTATCAAGCCCACCCGCAGCAAATATTACGTGAACGATGGCTGGCTATCAACTGCGGTCAGAATTGCTCGCTCTACCGAACAGGCTAAATCGATCTGTGAGGAATCACTCTTTGCGACATCCCATATTCACCCTTACATGCTACAGGAGTTCATTGACGGTGAGGGGCAAGGTGTCTTTGCTCTCTATAACCACGGCACACCGGTGTGTTTTTTCTCGCACCGGCGCATTCGTGAAAAGCCTCCCTGGGGCGGCGTCAGTGTGCTTAGCGAAAGTGCAAACCCGAATGAGAACCTGATTGCGCTATCAAAAAAACTGCTCGACCATGCCAACTGGCACGGCGTGGCGATGATCGAATACAAGGTCTCCAGCGATGGCACCCCCTATTTAATGGAGATTAATACCCGCTTTTGGGGCTCGCTACAACTGGCAATTGATAGTGGTGTCGACTTTCCGGGTTTGTTATGGCAAATGAGCAAGGGGGATAATCCTGAAAAACTGGAGGATTATCGAACAGGCAATAGGCTTCGCTGGTTTTTGGGTGATGTTGACAGTCTGTATATTTATTTGAAGGACAAGCGTTATTCAAAGCAACAAAAGCTTAAACGGCTCTTGCAGTTTTTTCGCCCGGGTTTTGCGGCTACGCGTCATGAGATTTTTCGTTGGAATGATCCGATGCCTGCATTGGCTGAGCTTAGGATGTATCTTAGGGACTTGAGTTAATGGTATTGGTGGGCGCCTTGCAGAGATAGCTCGCGGGGGATTCATCCCCGGATTTCGCAGGCTCAATCCAGGCTACTGTGTGCTTTTCGTTGGCGCGATCCTATGCCGGCATTGGCCGAGCTTAGGATGTATTTTAGGGACTTGAGTTAATGGTATTGGTGGAAGTCGTTGATTATTGAGATGTAAGCGTTGTTTCGCCCTCACCCTCACCCTCACTCTCACCTTCACCCCAACCCTCTCCCGCAAGCGGGAGAGGGAGCAAACTGCTTTCGCAAGCGGGAGAGGGAGCAAACGGCACGACAGCATTCAATTCAATTTTGGCATGGTCTAGGGGCTATTTATTACCATAGAGTTGCAGGTATTGCTCCACCATGACATTGATATCAAAGCGTTCGACAACTTCTGCCTGACCGTTTTGACTGAGCTTGGATGACAACTGGGCGTTATCGAGTACTTCTTTTATCCCCGCCGCCAGCGCGGAAGCTGAGCCGACTTCAACCAGTCGGCCGGTTACGCCGTCTTTGAGGATTTCTTCAGGCCCCCCGCAACGGGTCGCTATAACCGGTAACCCTGCCGCCAACGCCTCTATCGTTGAAATGGAAAAGCCTTCGGAGGTGGATGGCAGGACGAAGTAGTCAATGTTTTGTAAAAATTCTGCGCTGTCTTCACAATACCCCAGAAAATGTACTCGCCCCTGCAGACCCAAGTCACTCTGTTGTTGCTGAATACGCGCAAAGAGTTCTCCGCTGCCATGACCGGCAATACACAGATGTACATCTTGATATTCATCCCCTGCTAATAGCGCAAACGCATCCAGCAAAATATCATAGCCTTTGGCCGAGCGGATATTTCCCAACGCGCCGATCATACGATCAGTGCTTTGTAGCCTCAGGGCTTTCCTGATGCGGTCGCAATGATCTTGTTGATATGCAGACGTATCAATGCCGTTGAAGACAACGCTGGCCATGCGCCGCTCAATAAACCCGCTGTCAACCAGTTTGGTGAGCAAGCTGTGCGAGACACAGGCAAAATGCTTCACACCATACTTCATTAGTGTGTACTTAAGCCTGCGGAGTATGTCCTTTTCCTGTACATCAACCATGCCGTGGAAGGTTGAAATTACCGGGGTAGATGTTAGCAAGCCCACTATCGCGCCGTAGACACTAGAGCCCAACAGGTGTGCCTGGATAAGGTCTACCTTATGCTGCTTGATCAAGCTGTACAGGCTACGTAATAAACGCCAGTCAAAACTGCCTGCCGTTTTTATAATGATCGGCTGCAGTCCTCGCCGTCTTAGCTCATCACAAACCCAACCCTCGCCATGTACCACCACAATACTGGTGCAATTCTTTTGTTGAATGCGATCTGCAAGTTCTATAAAGACAGTCTCCGCCCCTCCTGGGCCGGTGGTATCAATGATGTGTAATATTGTTGTGTTTGTTTCCACTATTTTGCTCACAGGGGTGGGTTAGGGCTGGTATGCAAAGTTTGCCTAGGGCGCGTTTCTGGCTGCCATTTTATCATGTAATTTTTATTGGGTTCTTTTATTTAGATTTTCATACCGAAACACAAACTAAGTAGCCCTCTCCCCTGCCCTTTTACACCCTGTTTTAGGTGCTCCCAGAGGGAGAGGGGGCTACTAACCTTTTTAGCAACCAGGCTCCACCCCAGCAGAATTTAGGGGCGGGTGCATACCGGGGCTGACAAAAAACAGCTATGCGGAGAATAGCAGCGCTAATCTCCGCATAATATGCTGAGTTTATTCTTGTTAATGCGGAGATTAGCGGCCATAATATCCGCATAAATAGCGGAGTTTACTAGATGTATTTATGGGAAAGACAGAATTGGCCTACTTGTACTTGGGATGAACAACAGCTGAGTAGGTTGCTGACACATGTCTCGCGAGAACAAGGACGGTTACTGGGTAAAATGGAAGGGCTCGGTTTTGATCTACGCAATGAAGCCAATCTTCGCACCCTGACAGAGGACGTGGTCAAGTCGAGTGAAATTGAAGGCGAGAAACTAGAGCCTGATCAGGTTAGATCATCAATTGCGCGACGGCTTGGCATGGATGTTAACGGGCTTATCCCTGCTGACCGTAACGTCGAGGGCGTTGTCGAGATGATGCTGGA
>JAUXDF010000270.1 GCA_030618505.1 Spongiibacteraceae bacterium
GCCATGCCAACGCCGCCGAGTCCCATAATTAATACCGTTGCACCTTCTTCAACACTGGCGGTATTAATCACGGCTCCTACACCTGTTTGTAGAGCGCAGCCAATCACGCAGGCGATATCCAAAGGCACATCCTGAGGGATTTTGATCGCACCGTTGGCCTGGGTGATGACCTTTTCGGCAAAGGCGGCCACACCGACGCCTCGCAGTATGCTTTCACCATCGCGGGATAAGCCAGTTTCACCATCAGGCAGGGCGTGGGTCATGATGCTCATGCCGTTAACACATAGGCTTTGTTCGTTGCGAATGCAGTAGTAGCAGTGACCGCAGGGTGGGGCGGGTGTCAGGACGACGTGATCGCCGATGGCAAGGTGGGTGACACCGGCACCGAGAGCTTCTACAACACCGGAGGCTTCGTGGCCTAATATGATGGGGCCGGGGGCGGCGAAAGTGCCATTGGCAACACTGAGGTCGGAGTGGCAGATGCCGCAGTATTTGACTTGTACTCGAACTTCACCGACGCGAGGATCGATGATTTCAATATTGTCGTGAATCTTTAGCGGTTTACCGGGTTCTTCCAGTACGGCTGCTCTCATTGTGGTCACCTATAGAAAGTGTGCTGATGAGAGTAAATTTAGTCAGTTTGCCTGTTTTGTGCAATCAGATAAATGTCATAGGGGCAGGGGGCAGGGCTGGTGGGGTATGATGGATGTGCGCCTGTGAGTTTTAGCGAGTACGGGCATGATTTTGGATTAAGGGAACGGGGAGAACACGTCTTTTTGTGTTCTCACGAGAGACCGCCAAAATCATGCCCGCACGCAGCGTAAAGAAACTCGCCGAAGCACATCCATCATACCCCATCAGCCGAGATAAGCTGTGTTTTTGATTCAGTAGCTGCTCGGTGCATCAAATAATACAGTCACTTCTTTAAGAAGTTTGCCATCGGGCCAACGTATCAGAATAACAAAATCCAGATAGGGTTCGTTATTAGCTTTGTGGCTAGTGACTTTCAGCAGGGTTTTATTGTTTGACGCGCTTATCACCGTAAACTTTAAATCATGGTGAAAGGATTTTAGGCTGATATTCATTTCCTGATAACGCTCTTTTGGCGCCAGACCAATCAGTAAATCCTCTGTGCTGAGATCTCCCAGATTTTTGAGTGCCATCGTCATCTCAAGGGGTTGGCCGAGCTTTGAGTGCAGTTGTGGTTCAGAAAGTGTCAGTGCCGAGCTGTAGGCAGCGTTCAGTAGCAAGCTAAAAAAGATGCCTAAAAAGAATAAGTGGCGCATGGTTATAGTCTCAATGGTTTTACATTTAGTGTAATCAAGGTCGCTATACATGCAAGGCTCAGCTTTGGGGGATGAGCTGTCCATCACGGAGTGAATTTATAAAACACACAGGTTTATAGGTGGTATAGTTGCATAATAGAAAAAGAGGCCAAGCCCTTATAATTACTGGCTGTGAAGAGGCCGGTATTACAACCGAAAGAACGTGAGTGAGGAAATCTTTAACAATGACTACCGTATTTAAAACACCATTTGAGATGAAGGACGCCGTTGGGCAGCACCTGGGTTATAGCGACTGGTTGGTAATTGATCAGGATAGAATTAACCTGTTTGCCGACGCAACCGGTGATCATCAGTGGATTCATGTGGATCCAGAGAAAGCAAAAGACGGTCCTTTTGGTGCCTGTATCGCTCACGGTTATTTGACTTTGTCGCTGGTGAATATGTTCTTGCCGCAAATTATTGATGTGCAAGGCATCTCCATGGGGGTGAACTACGGTTTGGGAAAGGTGCGTTTTCCTGCTCCGGTGCCGGTGGGCTCAAAAGTACGGGGCGGCGGTGAGCTGATCAGTATCGAAGATGTGAAAGGTGGTGTGCAGTCCGTGGTGCGGGTGACGGTTGAAATCGAAGGAAATGATCGTCCAGGCTGCGTGATTGATACCATTAGCCGTTATTTTCCGGCTAAAGATTGAGCGTAGCTTGGTGTGCTGGAATTTAATATCAGTCTGATTGGGCAGCGAGGCGGAAATGTTTGTGGGCAAGACCACTTTGTGATGGTGGCTTGTGAGCATTGCCGTAGCCATTATCTGTACAATGAAGCGTTGAAGGATATCTATTACGATGCCGATGATTTATCCCGGCGTTTTTTTAGAATTGAAGGCATTAATTTACCACCTTGCAAAGGCTGTGGATCAATTAAGTGGTTGTTTAGTGAGCATCCGCTTACTGATGTAGAGGTTCAATTGGGTGCTTGGGGCTGGGTGCTTGAGTAATTTTGAAATAATCGAGCCAATGTGGCATATATTATGAGCGGTGTGCTAAGTCACATTCGGCTAATATGCTATATAAAAACAGGCACTTATTGGGATTTACAGTATACTTGTTAACATGTATCAAACGCATTGTGATGGGTGTCACTTTGTTTGTCGCAAGATTAAGAATGAAGCCTTCAGGACAAGCTATACTTGTTCAAATAATTGTTGGTATATAGAGCAGCATAAAAGACAAAACGTACTACAGAAATTAAGGATAGAAATAATCCAATGGCAATACCTTTGTTGATCTGCGACGATTCCAATATGGCGCGTAAACAGGTAAAAAAGTCTTTGCCTGATGGCTGGGATGTTGATATTACCTACGCTACTAACGGTGTGGAGGGTATGGACGCTATTCGCAACGGACAAGCCGAGATGATGTTTCTTGATCTCACCATGCCGGAAATGGATGGTTATGAAGTATTGGATCATGTCAAAGCGGAAGGGTTGAAAAGCGTTATTATTGTTATATCCGCAGATATTCAACCAGAAGCGAGGGAGCGAGTGATGGCAGCCGGGGCTTTGGATTTTATCAAAAAGCCGATTAATAAAGAAAAACTCGTAGGGGTTTTACAAAAGTACGGCCTATTATGAAAGAGCTACCACAGTACACGGAAGACCAGCGCGATTGTCTGCAAGAGATTGTTAATGTTGCCATGGGGCAGGCGGGTGATTCTTTAGCCCGTTTGCTGGAGGTTTTTGTTACTCTCTCAGTCCCCAAAATTCAAACCCTTAGCCCAAGCGAAGTGCGTGTAGCCCTGCGTAGTTTTGTTGATTCAGAATATGTCTCGGCCATTCGCCAAAGTTTTCATGATAGTAAGGGGCAGGACGGCTTGCGCGGTGAGGCTCTGGTTGTTTACGGTGACTCCAGTTTTAAAGAGCTTGCTGAGCTGCTTGCCTACGATGATGAAGAGTTAAGTGAGGGCTTGGAGCAGGAGTTATTGCTGGATATCTCCAATGTGTTAAATGGCGCTTGCCTGAATGGTATTGCCGAGCAGCTAGGTGAGGAGCTTGTTTATAGCCCTCCGTCGATTCTCGGTCAGCACGTACCGGTTGAAAAACTTTTTCAGCAAGATCAAATGCGTTGGGAGATGGCTCTGTCTGTGGAAATAAATTACAGCCTTGAACAGCGCTCTTTTAATTGTGATCTATTGTTGTTGATGCCGGATACGGCGATTGATTATTTGGCCAATAAACTGGATGAGATATTAGAGGACGATTAATCGGAGCTTTAAGGTGTTGTATCTCATGTGCCGATCCTAAAAATGTAACTATTCAGCAAATATACAAGGTTCGTCATTCCGGCAGTTTTTTGGCCGCAATCCAGTTTGCAGAACTCTGGATCCTCGGCAAAACACTTCGGGGATGACGAAAATGGCCGGCTCAGAGTGTTTATTTTATCCTGCCGGGCGGTTACATAAAAAATAAGTATATATGTAGAGAGTTAGCAAGTGCCCCAGATTTCCCCTGAACTACTTAAGCATAGTGTCGAGAGCCTGGATATTGGCGTATTTATCCTCAACAAGGATATGGAAGTTCAGCTCTGGAATCAGTTTATGAGTACCAATAGCGGCCTCCCTTCTACAGCGGTCGTGGGTAAAAATTTGCTGGAATTATTCCCCGAACTCCCTCAGCGCTGGTTTAAGAAAAAAATTGAAGGCGTCTTTATTCTGAAAAATCGCTCGTTTACCGCCTGGAAACAGCGTCCCTACCTTTTTCAATTTAATCATAACCGACCGGTAACCGGCGGTGTTGAGAATATGTATCAGAACTGCACCTTTATCCCCTTAAAGGATAGCGCAGGTGAGGTTGAGTTAGTTTGCATTACTATTCAAGATGTAACTGATGAAGGTATTAGCCAAAAGATGCTTGAAGGCACCATGCACCGTTTGGAAGAAAGTAGTCGTACCGATGGTTTGACCCAGCTCTTAAATCGAAGTTATTGGGAGTTATGCTTGGCCAGAGAGTGCAAGCGAAGTGTCCGTTATAAGAGCAAAACATCTTTGGTGATGTTTGACCTCGATCATTTTAAAGCAATTAATGATAACTATGGGCACCTGGCAGGTGATGAGGTGTTGCGTGAGGTCTCTGAGGCGATTCGGTTGACGATAAGAGATACCGATATTGCAGGGCGCTACGGGGGCGAGGAGTTTGGTGTTGTGGCTACTGATACTGATTTGGTGGGAGTGAAGCTTTTAGCTGAGCGTCTTCGCAAGAGTATCGAAGAGCTGGATGTTCACTATGAAGATCAATCGATTCCGGTTACCGTAAGCCTTGGTGTGGCGGAATATGATGAAAGTTTTTCCAGCCATGAGAGCTTGATCAAGCTTGCTGATGAGGCACTGTACTATTCAAAAGAGCATGGTCGTAATCGTTGGGCGAGCTACCCGCTTGACGAATAGCTCATTGATGAGTTTTTCATAAGTCTCCGGCATACCAGCGACGCTGCCAGGCGGTCATTACTTTTTCTGAATACCAGGTTTTACCGTAACTGCCATTGTAGCGTGCCAGTGCAGGAGCCAGCCTGCCTTTTTCCTTTTTTATGTAGAATTGCAATATCCTACAGCCATAACGCAGGTTGGTATTCATATCGGTGAGATTGTCATTGGGGCG
>JAUXDF010000271.1 GCA_030618505.1 Spongiibacteraceae bacterium
GAAATAACCGGGTAATTATACAACAGTTGACTCGATAATTTGCCGATAGTCTGCAGAAAGTGATCGCCAGCTATATCGCCGCATATCCATCACGGGTAACTGCCCACAGGCTTTAAGTGCAAGCAGCTTTTTTATTGCGGCTGTCATAGCCTCGGCCTCAAGGTCAATATTGTCGGGTGAGGAGGCATAGCAACAATCTTTAGAAAAAAATTCCGGATAGGCCAAGCGATTGGGCAACAAAGGCACACAAGCCATCGCCACCGCCTCCAGCATCGCTATACCCTGAAAATCATGCATTGCTGTCGAGATCACCACATCAGATTCTGCCAACAGCTGATAATAGTCAGCCTTGTTTTCAAGATAACCCCAGTGTTTGAGCCGGGTCGGACAATGGCTCGTCATAAAGTCTTTTAGCTGCTCCATTGCCGGGGGTATAGTGCGAAAACGCTGCCCAACAACACTCAGATTAAAGGGCAAATCCTCCGCTACCAAACGCTTAAGCAAAGCCAGCAGACGATCGGGGCCTTTGTCGTATTCCCAGCGGTGGTTCCAGACCAAAGACAGCTCGCTATCCTTCGACTTATGCATCTGTCGATTTTCGAATAAGCTATCTTCCAGCGGGACGGGCAGCACGGCACTGTGCTGCAGCTTTTCCACCAGGCCGGTGGGCACACAGTCAGGTAGCTTTTTTAACAGCCCCGCCACACCGGATAAAAAGCTGTCGCGATTATAGCCACTGTTAAACAGCAAGGTATCAGCACATAGTGCGGTATAGAGGTTAACAATCTGTGGTTCCACCGCAGCTTTTGTCATTTCGCCCCCTAGCGGGTAGGCAAACTGATTTTCGTGAAAATAAACAATCGTCGGAATCAGCGCCAATTTTGGTACAAAACCTCTGAGCGAGGAAAGATCGACCATTGATGTCGCAATAATCAGCTCATAGGACTGCTCCAATTGCGCCCTTTGCCCAAATGCCCAGCTGAGGCTATTACCCCGAATGCGCCAATTAAAATAACGTGCAGGCAATGTCAGCACCGTCCATTCATATTCGGGAAAGGCTGCAAGCAAGCCCTTTCGCCAATACTGGTGACTGCCAGCATCGTAGGCGGAGAGTAATAATATGCGCATCAAGCTTGATCCTGTTCTATTGACTGTACTATTGACTGTACTACACGGCTAATCTAAGCTGCCCGCCACGTGCTGAACTAGTATTTTTATGCTGCTTCAGCCTCCCAGTTTAAAAATACCGATTCACCCTCGCAAGGCAAAAAGAGCATCTATTATGTCCGATTATAAATCCATTCGGTTTGAAGTCAGCAATGGCGTGGCAACAATTACCTTGAATCGACCAGAGGGTGCCAACAGTATCAATATGGAGCTTGCCAAAGAACTAATGCAAGCCGCCATCTCTTGCGACAAGGACAAAGCCATCCGTGCGGTACTGATCACCGCAGAGGGAAAAATATTCTGCCCGGGTGCCGATCTGAAATACCTGGCATCTCAAGGTGATGAAATTTCCGGAGAATTAGCCGAGGTAGCAACCTACTGGCACACCGCCACGGCACACTTTGCACGCATGAGCGCACCGGTCATTGTCGCTGTGAATGGTACCGCCGCTGGCGCAGGCTTCAGCTTGGCTATTGCTGGCGACATCGTACTGGCCAGTGAATCGGCCAAATTTACCATGGCTTACACCGGGGTTGGCTTATCACCCGATGGCGCCGCCAGTTACAACCTGCCCCGCCTGATTGGCCTACGTCGCACTCAGGAGCTGATGCTGACCAATCGCCTGCTCAGTGCCAGCGAAGCCCTCGAATGGGGTTTATTAACACGAGTGGTTAGCGCTGATGAGTTATTGAGTGAAGCCAGGGCTATGGCAGAAAAATTCGCCAAAGGCCCAACCCTGGCTTACGGCACTGTGAAAAGACTATTAATGGCCAGCTTCGATAGCAGCATTGAAGGACAAATGGAGATGGAAGCACGCGGTATTACCGAAATGTCAGCCACGACTGATGGCAAAGAAGGCATCAAGGCATTTTTGGAAAAGAGCAAAGCGAACTTTTGCGGACAATAGCTTAGGGACGGGAAAATGCAATATTATCCATCTTGCAGTTTAATTAGTGCCCATCCAGAAATCAAACAAAGAGGTCATGGCCAACGTAAATCTTGCGACTTAAAGGCCTTGAAAAGGCCTAGGAGCTAGATTTGCGTTGGCTATGGCCGGACTTAATTTTCGAAAGCTACCAGTTTCTGGATGGGCACTAATTATTCGTTATTAATTCCTTACAACGAAAAAACTCCTGCAAAGCAAGAGAAAGATACCAGGCATCTTTACTGCCAGCGGTTTCTCGAATGGAGTGCATAGCAAAGGTCGGCACGCCCACATCTATCGTTCGAACACCGAGTTCAGCCGCCGTTATCGGCCCTATCGTGCTACCACAGGCCATATCGCTGCGCACTACAAACGATTGCACAGGCACCTCCACACGCTCGCAAAGATAACGAAACAGCGCTTGCGTTTCACTGTTGGAGGCATAACGTTGATTAGCATTGATTTTAATCACCGGCCCAGCATTCAGCAGTGGGCCGTGATTATCATCGTGGCGATCAGCAAAATTAGGGTGAACCCCATGAGCATTGTCTGCAGACACCATCATCGAACGGTCCATCACTCGAGCCAAATGATTAGCCTTCGGCAACAGACGTTGTAATACTGACTTTAACATCGGCCCCTGTGCCCCTGCGGCGCTAGCACTGCCAACTTCTTCATGGTCATTACAAACCAATAAGGTGGTAACAGAGGAGTTTGCCTCACAGAGGGATTTCAAACCCACATAACAACTCAGCAAGTTATCCAGGCGCGCACAACTGAGGAAATCGCCCTGCAAACCCACCAGACTACCCGGCTGGGTATCATAAAAGCACAGCTCATAATCGAGCACTCTTTGCGCCTGAGAACCAGGGTGCTCTTTGTTAACTTGCTCGAGTAGCAAGGCCTTAAACTCTTTTTGTTCACCATTGTTCAGCAAGCCTAGAATGGGCGGTAAATCCTTTTGTGGATTAACCGTACGATTTTTGTTGGCCTCTCGATCCAGGTGAATCGCTAAACTGGGAATATTGGCAATCGCCTTAGAAAAATTCACCAAGGAACTGCATATTTTCTCGGTTTCACCCGCCTCACTCGCCACACCCGCCACATAGGTAACACGTCCGGCCAGGGATAAATCACGGTCAAACCAGGGGTTTAATAACACGCCACCATAGACCTCAACACCCAGCTGGTTATAGTTTTTCTTGTTTAGCTCTGGCTGGGGCTTAACCCTCAAACAGGGACTATCGGTATGGGCGCCGACCATTCGAATACCCGTTTCCAGCAAATTATCATCACCAACAATAAAAGCAACCAGGCTGGAGCCGTTTCTAAGCACGTAATAACGACCACCGGCGATTAAATGCCAATCATCCGCTTCCTTTAAGGCAGTAAAGTTTTCCTGCTCCAGCAAGGTTGCCAATTGAGTGGTGGCGTGAAAAGGTGTAGGCGATGCGTTAATAAAATCAAGCATTTGCTGATTAAAGCGATTGTGAGGCATTGGGGTGCATTCCGGATAACAATTGTCAGATCGCTATCTATCAAGCAAGGCTTAGAAGAGCGATAGCGCAAGGGGCTTGGCAATAGCTGTGTTTCAATTACACGAATAGATCGACTCCAGCCAACTGACTGGCCGAGGAATCACTGCTGTTTTGCGCAGTAGACTGGTAACTATCAAGCGCATTTCGGCTATTCAGGGGTAACTCGTCAAAGGAGCGCACCCGCTGAAAATTGCTACTCTCAGAGCGTGCATTGGCTTCAACACGCGGAACCTCTCCGGCGGAAACACTTGCAGCAGGGCCAGAGGAGGCATTGCGAACAACGGTCTCCTGCTCTTGATCGGGTCGAGGAGTTCCAGCCGAGAGTCTTTCCTCACGCCGGGCTGCATCCTGGTTGCGCGCCGAACCCTGCTGCTCACGCTGCTGAGGGTTTACCTGTATGGGTAAGACGCTTGATGAAATTTGCACCAGATATTCTCTGTTTGCTCAATAACTATTCGGGGACTTTCGGGACTCCACCAATTATAGCCCTTTTGCGCAATCTGTAAACAGCTGTCTAAACACTATAAACCAGAATAAAAAGCACCGTGCCGAGCAGCAGACGATAGATCACAAAAGGCAGAAAGCCCATTTTCTCAATATGCTTTAAAAACAAGTGGATACAGGCATAAGCCGTCATAGCCGACACCGCTGCACCGAGGGCAATATCAGACCAGGGCGCGGGCTCTGCCTGAGCCATCAAGTCCAGGCTTTTTAAACCCCCGGCAGCGATGATCAAAGGAATGGATAACAGGAATGAAAAACGCGCCGCTAGCTGCCGACTTAAGCCCATAAATAGCGCCGCTGTCATCGTTGCACCTGAGCGTGAAGTTCCCGGAATCAGCGCCAAAGCCTGAAAAAGTCCGATCACTACCACCGCCTTCCAGCCAAGCTCCCCCTGCCCCTTTTGTCGGTTAGACACGCGATCCGCCCACCACAATAACAAGCCGAACAATATCGTTGTGCTGGCAATTACCGTCACGGAACGAAGGTTTCCTTCAATAAAATCCTTAAACAGCAAACCAGCCAGGGCTGCGGGTATAGTTGCCACAATAACCGCCCAGGCCATATAACTTTGTTTGGTTTGCTGACGGGTTTGCAGGCTTTTTCCCCAGGCCAGACTTAACTCAAAGACATCGCTGCGAAAATAAACCAGTACCGCAATTAATGAACCGACGTGCACCGCGACATCAAAGGCCAGCCCCTGGTCGGGCCAGCCGAGGATCTCCCCGGGTAACAGTAAATGTGCCGAACTCGATATCGGCAGGAATTCGGTTAATC
>JAUXDF010000061.1 GCA_030618505.1 Spongiibacteraceae bacterium
TAAATATAAGGGGAGCTACGGCTCCCTTTTCTGATGGTTATGAAATCACTTCTACCTCAACTGACTGCTGATTTGATGCCTTATTTGCATTGCTCCCGATGGGTGCTTGCATATAGTGGAGGCATGGACTCCCATGTTCTTTTGCATTTGCTCGCCGGAGTGCATCGGCAGTTGTCAGAGCCCAAGCCCGAGCTATTGGCTCTTCACATCAATCACGGCTTGCAGCTTGAGGCTGAAAGTTGGCAGCAGCATTGTGAGTTAGAAGCTAAAAAACTTAATACCCCCTTTTCCTCCGTTCGGGTCGATCTTTCTGCAGATCGTGAAGCTGCAGGCCGTGAGCATCGCGGTAATCTTGAAGAGCGTGCGCGCAATGCCCGTTATGGTGTTTTTGAGAGCAAACTCTGCGCAGGTGATTTATTGTTGTTAGCGCACCATCTTGATGATCAGCTTGAAACTTTTATGCAGCGCTTGCTCAGAGGCAGTGGTGTTTCAGGGCTAACAGCAATGCCGAGGGAGCGTAGTCTGGGTAAAGCTGTCTTGCTCAGGCCTTTGCTGGGCACTTCCCGAGCGGATTTGAAGGTTTATGCGCAGGAAAATAAACTCTGCTGGGTGGAGGACAGTAGTAATGTTGATGAGCGCTTTGATCGCAACTATCTACGTCATAGCGTAATGCCCTTAATTGAAAGTCGCTGGCCTGCTTATCGCACTACCTTAAGCCGGGCGGTCTCGCATATTGCTGAGGCCGATGGGCTACTTAAGGAGTTGGCCATGGCTGATTTGCCACAGTTGAAGGCAGGTGCCTATCCCTGGGGTGGTTATAGCATTTCCTGTGAAGGTTTAAATAGCCTTGCCGCTGATCATCAGTGTAATGCACTGCGTTTCTGGATGAATAGCTGTTCGATGCCAAGCCCCTGCGCCGAACACCTTGTTGATATTATCGCTTTTGCTTCCCTTGCGGCGGATAGTCAGCCGCTATTGCGACTGGGTGACATTGAGGTGCGCCGCTATCGTGATGCACTGGTTTTTATGCCTTGCTTGGCTGAAGTTGATCTCTCAAAAAGTTATGCGATTGCCGCGGGTGATGCGCTTAATGTTGAGGGCTTAGGCAGTTTGTCGCTGCCAAGATCAAACCAGGGTGAAAGGGTAAAGGTAAGCGGCGATCTGACAATAAGGTTTCGCCAGGGTGGCGAGCGTTGTCAGCCCGCCGCTCGCGCGCATTCTCAAAGCCTGAAAAAGCTGTTGCAGGAGTATCAGGTGCCCCCCTGGTTGCGCGACCGTGTCCCACTGTTGTACAGCGGTGATACGCTGATTGCGGTAGCTGACCTGTGGGTCTGCAAGGCTTATTCCGCGCCGTCTAATGAACCCGGTTATCAGCTCAAATGGACATATTCCACTGCTTGTTTTCATTGAGAGCAATACCTCTTTCTGTTATCCTGCGCTCCCATCTTTAAAGGCTGAATAACTGCTTGTTTTATTGGTATCGACAAAGGTATCGGCAGTGACATTTACCGCGATATTTTTAACCGCTCTTGTATCCCGAGATTTGCACCTGGTTGCTGGTGTGTTCTGATTTTAGGATGTTTGCGCGTACTGAGCTTTCTAGGCTTAACGTTTTATTCTTAATTATAGGTTTTACATGACCCGTTATATCTTCGTCACCGGTGGTGTTGTTTCCTCATTAGGCAAAGGCATTGCTTCAGCCTCCTTGGGCGCCATATTGGAGGCGCGGGGTTTAAATGTCACTATGTTGAAGCTTGACCCCTATATCAATGTTGACCCAGGCACGATGAGTCCTTTTCAGCACGGTGAGGTTTATGTCACCGAAGATGGCGCGGAAACGGATCTCGATCTCGGTCACTATGAGCGTTTTGTGCGTACCAAAATGACTCGGCGTAATAACTTTACCACTGGGCGGGTGTATGAAACCGTGCTTCGTAAAGAGCGTCGTGGTGATTATCTTGGTGGTACCGTACAGGTGATTCCTCATATTACTGATGAGATTAAACGACGTATTATTGAAGGTGCCGGTGATGCGGATATCGCCCTGGTTGAAATTGGTGGTACCGTCGGTGATATCGAATCCCAGCCTTTTCTGGAGGCCGTACGACAACTTAAGGTGGAGATGGGGGCGCAGCATGCTTTGTTAATGCACCTGACCTTGGTGCCCTATATTGCAACCGCTGGTGAGACCAAAACCAAACCTACTCAGCATTCGGTGAAAGAGCTGCGCTCAATTGGCTTGCAGCCTGATTTCCTGCTTTGTCGCTCCGAAGTTGAGATTGATGAGAGCTCACGCAAAAAAATCTCTCTTTTTACCAGTGTTGAATACCGCGCAGTTATTCCTGTGCCGGATGCGGACTCAATTTATCGAATTCCGTCTATGCTGCAAGGCCATGGTCTTGATGATGTGGTTATTGAAAAGTTTGGCCTTGATTGCCCTCCCGCTGATCTGAGTGAGTGGAATGTGGTAATGGATGGTGAGCTTAATCCAGATCGTGAAGTCACCATCGCTATGGTTGGCAAATATATGGAGTTGCTGGACGCCTATAAATCGCTGATCGAGGCACTCAGACATGCCGGTATTCGCACCAAAACCAAGGTGAAATTCAAGTTTATCGATGCTGAGGATATTGAAGAGCAAGGTGTAGGTACTCTCAATGGTGTTCACGCGATTCTTGTGCCTGGCGGTTTCGGTGCTCGAGGTGTCGAGGGGAAAATTACCGCGGTGCAGTATGCGCGGGAAAACAAGATCCCCTATCTGGGTATTTGTCTTGGCATGCAGGTGGCGGTTATCGAGTATGCGCGGCATGTGTGTGGTATTAAAGATGCCCACAGTAGTGAATTTGATCGAGAAACGCCAAATGCTGTGATTGGCTTAATTGCTGAGTGGATCAATGCCGATGGTGCTCAGGAAGTGCGTGACGAGAATTCTGACCTTGGGGGTACCATGCGCCTTGGTGGACAGGAATGCCGCTTGGTTTCCGGCAGTTTGGTGCAGACTACCTACGATAAGGATTTAATCGTTGAGCGTCATCGTCATCGTTATGAGGTGAATAACAATTACGTTGATCAGCTTCAGTCCAGTGGTTTGAAAGTCGGCGGCTGGTCTGCGGACGATACCCTGGTTGAAGTGGTGGAGATTGAAGATCATCCCTGGTTTGTTGCCTGCCAGTTTCATCCCGAATTCACCTCAACCCCTAGAGATGGTCATCCACTCTTTACCGGTTTTCTTGAGGCTGCGATAGTTCATACGCAAGCCAGTGGTGATGAGGCAGCAAGCTAATGGCAAAAAGTACCGTAGTGGTAGCGAATATCTCCGTTGCCAACGACAAACCCTTTGTTCTCTTTGGCGGCATGAATGTGCTGGAATCAAGGGATATGGCTTTGCGTATTGCCGAGCATTATGTCGAGGTTTGTCAGCGCCTTGATATTCCCTATGTTTTTAAGGCCTCCTTTGATAAGGCCAATCGCTCCTCAATAGACTCCTTTCGTGGCCCCGGGCTGGATGAAGGCCTGGCTATTTTGCAGGAGATCAAACAGTGTTATCAGGTGCCCATCATCACTGATATTCACGAACCCGCGCAGGCGCAGCCCGTTGCCGAAGTCGCCGATATTATTCAGTTGCCGGCCTTTTTAAGTCGCCAGACTGACTTGGTAGTAGCAATGGCAAAAACCGATGCTGTCATCAATATTAAAAAAGCACAGTTTTTAGCGCCTCAGGAGATGAAGCATATCGCGCGTAAAATTGAAGAGGCGGGAAATTCCAATATTATACTGTGTGAACGCGGCAGCAGCTTTGGTTACAATAACCTGGTGGTCGATATGTTGGGCTTTGGTATTATGAAGCAGTTTGAATATCCGCTGATGTTTGATGTGACGCACTCGCTGCAAATGCCGGGGGGACGAGCAGATTCTGCCGGAGGCCGGCGTGCTCAGGTGCTGGATTTAGCCAGAGCGGGTATGTCGCAGGGAATTGCCGGGTTGTTTTTGGAAGCGCATGAGAAACCTGATGAGGCAAAATGTGATGGCCCTTGCGCTCTGCCTCTGGACAAGCTTGAGCCTTTCCTGGCGCAAATGAAGGCGGTGGATGAACTGGTTAAAAGTTTTACCCCTTTGACAATAGATTAATTAAGCCTGAATCTACGGATTAAGGTAATATATAAAAAAAGCTAAAGTATGCTGGAGTGAATTAAATGACCGAAATAGTTGATGTTAAAGCCTTTGAAATACTGGACTCTCGTGGTAATCCCACCATTGAAGCCGATGTTGTGTTGAGTTGCGGTGCAGTTGGTAGTGCCTGTGCGCCCTCTGGTGCTTCCACTGGTTCACGTGAAGCGCTGGAGCTTCGCGATGGTGAGAAAGGCCGCTTTTTGGGTAAGGGCGTATTAAAGGCAGTAGAAAACATTAATACGATCATTAAAGAGCTGTTGCTTGGTAAAGACGCCAATGATCAGCGCGCTATTGATCAGTTGATGCTTGATGCTGACGGTACTGAAAACAAAGAAAAACTGGGTGCAAATGCAATTTTGGCCGTTTCTCTGGCCACAGCAAAAGCGGCGGCAAACGCAAAAAACATCCCCCTTTATCAGCATATTGCCGACATTAATGGAACTTCTGGTCAATACAGCATGCCCGTGCCGATGATGAATATCATCAACGGTGGTGAGCATGCAGATAACAATGTTGATATTCAGGAATTTATGATCCAGCCCGTTGCGGCGAAAACGTTTAGCGAAGCGCTGCGTTGTGGTGCGGAAATTTTCCATAGTTTGAAATCAGTATTAAAAGAACGTGGTTTAAGCACATCTGTCGGTGATGAGGGTGGTTTTGCTCCGAACTTGCCATCCAATGAAGCGGCTCTGGAGATAATTGGCGAAGCGGTTGCCAATGCCGGCTATAAACTGGGAGAGGATGTCACCCTGGCGCTGGATTGTGCGGCCTCCGAGTTTTATAAAAACGATCAGTATGATCTTGCCGGCGAAGGTAAAAAGTTTGATTCAACAGGTTTTGCAGATTACCTGGCAGAGCTGTGTGACAAGCATCCGATTATTTCCGTTGAAGATGGTATGGATGAGAGTGATTGGGAGGGTTGGGCGACACTGACAAATAAAATTGGTAACAAGGTTCAGTTGGTTGGTGATGATCTGTTTGTTACCAATACTAAAATACTGAAAAGAGGCATTGATGAGAAAGTCGCCAACTCCATACTGATCAAATTTAATCAGATTGGTAGTTTGAGTGAGACTCTGGACGCCATTCAGATGGCCAAGGATGCAGGTTTCAGTGTGGTTATTTCTCATCGCTCCGGTGAAACGGAAGATACCACCATTGCTGATTTGGCGGTGGCAACGGCTGCTGGCCAAATAAAAACAGGCTCTTTGTGTCGCTCTGACCGTGTTGCCAAGTATAATCGCTTGCTGAGAATTGAAGCGGAGTTAGGTGCCAAGGCGCTGTATCACGGACGAGCGGAGTTTAAGTCCTAGGTTTTACACTCGGCTTTAGCTTTTATGCAGGGAGTTTTGATCTCCCTGCGTAAAAGTCAGGTTTCTCAAGCGTGCTTTTTGTGCTACTTTTTATAACAGCGCTTAACAAAATTCGACAACAGATAACCAAAAAATGCGACCGCTTCTCGTACTATTAAGTGTCATTATGCTGAGTCTGCACTTTCGCCTTTGGGTGGGAGAGGGTAGCTTTGCCGAAATTACTTTATTAACAAGGCATATCGGTGAGCAAACAGAGCTTAATGACAGACTGATCAAGCGTAATCAGCGTCTTGCTTCTCAAGTGGTAGAGTTTAAGCAAGGTTTGGATAGCGTTGAGGCGCATGCACGCAGTCAGCTTGGGATGATTCGCAAGGGAGAGTCCTTTTATCTTTTGGTGGCAGAGTAGCTGTCGCGACGGTTTATGGAATCACCTGCTCATACCTCTATCTCCCATCCTTTTTGGTTTATCGTGCCAGCAGCCGGTATTGGCCGCCGTTTCGGTGGCGAGCGCCCAAAGCAATACCTTTCTTTAGGGGATAAAACCGTCATTGAGCAGACCTTGCAAAAGCTACTTGGCTTTGTGCATTGTCGGGGCGTGATTGTTGCCATCTCAGAGGAAGATCAATATTGGTCGCAACTGGAGGTGGCTAGCCACCCGCTCATTCAAAAGGTTGTTGGTGGTGCGGAGCGTAGTCATTCTGTGCTCAATGCGCTTGAGTCTATCAGTGATATTGCCGGCGAAAATGATTGGGTACTGGTGCATGATGCCGCTAGACCTTGTGTTGATGAGATGCATATCGCTCAAATGCTTAGTGAACTTGACGGTCATAAGGTGGGTGGACTGTTGGCCCTGCGTGTTGCTGACACTATCAAGCAGGCTAACGTGGCTGATGAGGTGGAGGCTACACTGGATCGTTCACGCTTATGGCAGGCGCAAACCCCGCAGATGTTCCGTTATCAGTTATTATCGGACAGCCTTAAGCAGGCTCTATCAGTTGGTGTGACGATTACCGATGAGGCTTCGGCGATCGAGTGGCGGGGGATGAAGCCAAAACTTATCGAGGGTAGTTGTCGTAATCTTAAAATCACCCGTCCCGAGGATCTTCAGTTGGCGCAATTTTACCTGCAGCAGGCAAAAACATAATGCGTATTGGTCATGGTTTTGATGTTCATCGTTTTGGTGAGGGTGATCATATTGTTTTAGGGGGGGTTACTATTCCCTACAGTCGTGGTTTGGAAGCGCATTCGGACGGGGATGTTTTGATACATGCCCTGTGTGATGCTCTTTTGGGTGCTTGTGCTTTGGGCGATATAGGCAAGCACTTCCCCGATAGTGATGCGCAATATAAAAATATCGATAGTCGTATTTTGTTGCGCAATGTGATTGCCGTCGTGGCGGGGAAGGGTTTTGCTGTTGCGAATGCCGATATGACGCTGGTGGCCCAAGCGCCCAAGCTTGCGCCTTATGTCGAGCAGATGTGCGCAAATATGGCGGGGGATCTCGGTGTTGCCAGGGGTCAGCTAAACGTTAAAGCGACCACCACGGAAAAACTGGGTTATACCGGTCGAAAAGAGGGCATTGCCGCTTATGCAGTAGTGTTGCTGTCGAAACTTGAGGTATCCTGAGTTGTCCTCTGAACTCTATAAAGAGCAGTTTGCCTTTGCTTATGGCGGGGGGGCAGCGAGGAGTGAGCCTGAAATCAAAGCGACGTTTAAAAAACAGCTCGAAGATTTTCAGGTTTCAGAGCACCTTGGTTTCGAGCCCTGCGGAGAAGGTGAGCATGTCTATCTTCGTATCAGCAAGAAAGATTGCAACACTGAAACACTGGCGCGTCAGTTGGCAAAGCTGGCCGGTGTGCGTAGTGCTGATGTTGGGTTTTCCGGTTTAAAAGATCGTTGGGCTGTCACGGAACAGTGGTATAGTGTCTATCTGGGTAACAAGGATGAGCCGGACTGGTGGAGCTTGTCCTCGGAGCACATTGAGATACAGAAAGTTACTCGGCATCAGAAAAAATTGCGTCGAGGTGTACATAAGAATAATGACTTTATCATTGTCCTAAGAGATTTAGCGGTCGATCAGCAAGTGATGGCTGTGAATTTGGCACGGCTACAGCAAGGTTTCCCTAACTATTTTGGTGAGCAGCGCTTTGGTTGGTCGCGGGCGAATCTGGATAAGGCTGCTCGCTTGTTTGAGAGTAATAGAATGAAATCACTTAGGCGCGACAAACGTAGTATTTACCTGTCTGCAGCGCGCTCCTATGTTTTTAACAGGATATTGTCGCGGCGTGTTAGTGAGAAAAGTTGGGATCAATACCTTAGCGGTGAAGTGTTTAGCCTGGATGGAAGTCGAAGTGTTTTTCAGTCTGAGGCAGGGAATAACGAGCTGAACAGTCGTCTTGAAAGCGGTGATATTCACCCCAGCGGTGCACTCTGGGGCTGCGGTGATTTGTCGAGTAGTGGTCGGGTTGCTGAGCTTGAAATGCAAATCGCTGGGGAATGTGAGGTTTTTGCCAAGGGTTTGGAAGTGGCAGGTTTACAGCAGCAGCGTCGGGCACTGCGAGTATTGCCGGATAAATTAACATCGGATTGGCTGGATGAACAAACCATGAAGCTTTCTTTTTCGCTGCCAGCAGGTGGTTTTGCGACTGCTTTGCTTCGGGAGTTGGTGGCGCCCCATCAAATCGGCGGGGGCTTGCGCTTGTGAATGGTGTAAAGCTTCGTGGTATCGGCATGACTTCCCAGCGAACCCGCACGCGAATGGTTCAGCGTCTGCTTGAGCAGGGTATAAGCAATCAGCGCGTGCTGGATATTGTAGGCAGCACACCCCGGCATATATTTCTTGATGAGGCTCTGGCTCACCGTGCCTATGAGGATAGTGCGCTGCCTATTGGCCATAATCAAACCCTGTCCCAGCCTTATATTGTAGCGCGCATGACTGAGCTGTTGTTAGCCGAAGGCCCCTTGAGTCGTGTGCTGGAAGTGGGTACAGGCTCTGGTTATCAAACTGTGGTGTTGGCGCAGTTGGTTAAACAGGTGTTCAGCGTTGAAAGAATACGCCCCTTGCAGGAAAAGGCTCGGTCACGTTTGTCCCTGCTTGAACTCTATAATGTGCAGCTCAAGCACGCCGATGGTGGTTTTGGCTGGGCTGATAAGGGCCCCTTTGATGGCATTTTATCAGCGGCAGCTCCACGGCAAGTACCTGAAGAGCTGATGGCGCAATTGGCTGTCGGTGGTCGAATGGTAATTCCTGTGGGTTGTGAGGATGTTCAGAGCCTAATGTTGATTACTCGCCATGAAGATGGTTATGAGCAGCAAGTTGTTGAAAAAGTCAGATTTGTGCCCTTAGTTAACGGTGTGCTGCGTTAGGAGCCTGTCGGGTTTAACCGCAGTAGAACAGTGTTAAATCCGATAGGCTTCCAGGTCGAGTTAACCGTGGTTTCCAGGTGTCATCTAAAAATAACGAGGCATTCAGAATATTCCATTGCTATAATTTTCAGTACGTTAACGGTTATATTGTAATTTATCTGTTAGAACATTAACCTTTATGCATGAAATTTAAGGAAAAAGTAAAAAATGCATAGATTTATTTTACTGAGCCATGCATAGTACAGAGTGTTAAATATAAGGGTGTGGCGGGGTTGTTGCCCTGCGATAAAATTGGCAGTCCAGCGGGCGTTTTTTGTCGTCTTGTCTATAAACCTGGTTGCTTGTGCGAATAGTACGCATGCTCCTGTTGTTGAGCTAAGGGCGCCGGTTACTTACGTGCCAGCCAGTCATACTGTTACTCGCGGCGAGACTTTATATTCCATTGCCTGGCGTTACGGTCTGGATCATAAAACTCTGGCAGCAAAGAACCGGATAAGATCCCCTTATCTCATTCAGCCGGGACAAAAGTTATCCCTGAAATCCGCCGGAGTTGATAACAAGGCAAGTACTAAGACAAAGCAGGCATCAACAAATTATACAGCAAGTACTTCTGGCGGCAGAAAAAAAGCGACGAAACCCACAAGCAATAAGGCGACGATTAATAAGGATAAGTGGTACTGGCCAGCTAAGGGGAGTTTGTTAAAGGGATATTCGAATAGCGGAAAGATTCACAAAGGTATTGATATTAGCGGTAATATAGGGGACGCTGTAAAAAGCACTCAGGCTGGTACGGTTGTTTATGCGGGTAGTCGTTTGGCAGGTTATGGCAAACTGGTAATTGTGAAGCATAAGGGGCAGTATTTGAGCGCATATGCACATAACAGTCGCATCCTGGTTTCAGAAGGGCAGTTGGTAAAGGCTGGTAGTAAAATAGCGGAAGTAGGGCGTAGCGGAAGCACTCAAGTCAAGCTTCATTTTGAAATTCGCCTTCAAGGCAAGCCGGTAAATCCCTTGAAGTTGCTGCCCCGGCGCTAGTAATTACGTGCTCGGTTAATGAGCCAGAATTAAAGTAGTAAGCAGTGGTAAAGAGATGAATACAAAAATAAAAAACGAGTGTTTAAAACAATCTTGCGAGGGAGAAAGATAATGGTAATTGATGTCTCAAAAGATGAGCAAGCTGAGGGCGATCTTGATGTAAAAGAAGCGCCGAAGCCTGCTGCGTCAAAAGCCAAGGCGACCAAAACGGTTAAGAAAGCCAAGGCCACTCCAAAAGCAAAAACCGCTTCCAAAGCGAAAGCTGCTCCAAAAGCGAAAGCCGCTCCAAAGGCGAAAGCCGCTCCCAAAGCAAAAGCCGCTCCCAAGGCGAAAGCTGCAGCAAAGAAAACCAAGGCTAATAAGCCTGCATCAGCGACCCGCCCGAAGAGAAAAAGCCCGCGTAAAAGTGCTCCTGAGAAGGAAGAGAAATTTACCAAAACCCTCGATGCAACACAGTTGTATCTTAATGAAATTGGCTTTTCTCCGCTGCTGAGTCCAGAGGAAGAGGTGTACTTTGCTCGCCTGGCAATGAAAGGTGTGGAAAGTGGCCGCAAGCGAATGATCGAGAGTAATCTTCGTTTGGTTGTGAAAATTGCCCGTCGTTATGTTAACCGTGGTTTGTCTTTGCTGGATCTGATTGAAGAGGGTAACCTGGGTCTTATTCGTGCTGTAGAGAAATTTGATCCAGAAAGAGGCTTTCGTTTTTCAACCTATGCGACCTGGTGGATTCGTCAGACCATCGAGCGCGCTATCATGAATCAGACGCGTACTATCAGGCTTCCTATACATGTGGTGAAAGAGCTAAATGTCTATTTACGTGCCGCACGAGAATTAACTCAAAAGCTGGATCATGAACCGACTGCCGATGAGATTGCCAATTTGTTGGATAAGCCTGTTGCTGATGTTAAGCGCATGCTGGGTCTTAATGAGCGAGTAGCATCGGTAGATACCCCCTTGGGGCCAGATTCAGATAAGTCATTGCTCGATACTATTCCGGATGTTCACGTCTCTGATCCTGCCGAATTGTTGCAGGGTAGTGATATGCAGGCCAGCATTGGGGTCTGGTTGGGTGAGCTGACAGAAAAGCAAAGAGAGGTGGTGGCCAGACGTTTTGGTTTGCGTGGTTATGAAACCAGTACTCTTGAAGAGGTGGGTCGGGAAATAGGCTTGACTCGAGAGCGTGTTCGCCAAATTCAGGTTGAAGCACTAAAGCGCCTTCGTGATATCCTGGAAAAGCAGGGTTTGACCAGCGATTCTATTTTTAGCTAGCACCGTAAGGCTAGCTAGTGCCTAACCAGAAATTTAACAAAGAGGTCATGGCCAATGCAAATCTTGCGACTTAAAGGCCTTGAAAAGGCCTAGGAGCTAGATTTGCGTTGGCTAGGAGCGGACTTGATTTTCGAAAACTTCCGGTTTCTGGTTAGGCACTAAATAGCGTCTCTGCGTAAAAGGTACAATATCTACCCTTTATAAGGCCTAAAAAACTGCCAGAGACTAATTCCAGCCAGCGCAATAAAGGCCAGCAAAGTCCAGCCAGGAATGCTAACACCAAACAAGGTCCAGACCACCTCGGCACAGTTACCATTACCACGCAGCAGCACTTCAAGGGCTTCTAATAAGGGAAAGGTTTCCAGCATATAACTTAAGCTCGGACCGCAGGCAGGTACCTGATCGGCAGGCAGGCTTTGCAGCCAAAGCTGGCGAATAGAGAAACTGCCGCCAACCACCGTAGTCAGGGTGGTAAAAGCAGCAATCACTTTCAAACCCAAGGCTTTTGGATGGACGACAAAGCCAAACAA
>JAUXDF010000077.1 GCA_030618505.1 Spongiibacteraceae bacterium
GCAGGAATGACGATAAAAGGAAAAATGCACCTTTTCTGGATGGAGGTTCGTTAGAAAACTTCATGGGGCTCAAGTGTAAAGCTGGGCAAAGTTCCAAGATCCAGTGCTTTAAAGACATCCGGAGCATCACTTTTAAGGCTTTCAAGTTCGTCGCGGGTCTGTTTGTCAAAACCTTGCTGCACGACAATTTCAACCCGCCGATTTCTTGCCCGGCTGCTAGCACTTTCATTGGCGACCAGGGGTTTAGTTTCGGCAAAACCACTTACTTTCACCCGCGCCGGCTCCAGGATACCGCCTGATAATAATTCATGGGCAACGGATACCGCACGAGCACTGGATAATTCCCAGTTGGAGCGAAAGCGTGCGGTGCGGATGGGTATATTATCGCTATGCCCCTCTATCGATACGGAGCCTTCTTTGGTGGTCAGAACATTACGCACTTCGTGTAATACTGGAATATAGGCATGATCGAGCTGGGCAGAGCCGGATATAAACGAGCCTTTTTCGCGGATACGGATAATGATTTTTCGACCCTGTGTCTCGATTTCGACTTCACCGGCGGCTATTTGTGACTGCAGGGATTTTGCCAGATCAGTGGCATCCTCTTCGGTTTCTTTAATCAACTCTTCGATTTTTTCAGCAATTTTATTGGGCTGGCCGGCATCCAGTGCCTCGGCGCCAGCTTCAAGGTCGTACTCTTGCTGGCACTCTACCTCCAGGCTCATTTCGGTAATGTCGTCGGTATGCTGGTAGATGACATTGATAGGGGTGGGGTCTGGGCGACCGGGGCTGAATTCCTGGGCAATAATGCTGGTTCCTTTAGGGACTTCTTTTACTTTCAGTTTGGTTTGTACACCAAAGGCCTGGGCCATGGAGCCGGCCAGGCGCTTGAACTTCATTGCATCCATTTCTGCAAAGGACAATAACAGTACAAAAAAGCACATCAGTAGTGCCATTAAATCGGCGAAGGTGCCCATCCAGGCGGGTAATCCGGGAATGCATTCGGGACAATCCTTTTCTTCATCGCTCATCGCTGGTTTACCCCCTATTCTTCTTCTTTTTCACGACTTCCCTGGGGCAGGTAGTTACGCAGCATGCTGTCAATTACCCGGGGGTTTTGTCCTGCCTGAATGGCCAGCAGGGCATCGATGACCAGCTTTTTGATCATGCCCTCCTCGCCCATGCGCAGTTTGAGCTTGTCGGCAATCGGAATAGCGACCATATTGGCTAGCATCGCGCCATACAATGTGGTTAATAGCGCAACCGCCATTGCTGGGCCAATTGATTTTGGGTCATCCATATTGGCGAGCATCGCCACCAGTCCAATCAGGGTGCCGATCATGCCCATCGCCGGGGCGACATCCCCTACCGCTTGCCATATGCCCGCGCCTTTATGATGTCGTTCCAGGGCCTGGTTCATGTCTTTTGACAGCAGGGTCTTGACCACCTCGGGGTCGTGACCGTCAACTAACAGCTGAATACCACTTTGCAGAAAGTCGTTGCTGACCTCCTTTCCCTCCAGAGAGAGCAGTCCACCCTTGCGGGCCGCATCGGCAAGCTCCACTACTTCATCAATCAGCTCGGCTGGATCAGACACTTTAAACATAAAAGCTTTGCCGGCTATTTTAATCGCTCCGAGAAATTGGCTCAGGCCAAATTTCATCATTACCACAAAAACACTACCGACGATAACGATGAGCACAGAGGGGACATCGGCAAACATGCCCAAGCTACCGCTGAGCAACATTGCCATAATAATAATGGCGAACGCACCGATCATGCCTATGAGCGTTGCTAAATCCACGAATGACTCCCCAATATTTACCGCTGCTAAGAGGCGGTAGTGAATGCTTGTGCCTACAAAATTAAAAATCCACTAGCTCAATGATTTCGTTAATTTTTTCATCATTAAGACAATAAATCACTAAGCCTAAAGTCTAGTCGTTTATTAACAAAAATCATCTCCTAAGTTGCTAAATTTACAGTTTTATCAACAAGCATGCTGCGGATTTGACCGCACCCGGTCGCTGATGTAGGGTTCGCCCCTGATTGACTATCGTGGAGAGAGCGTCAATGGCGCGTAAAAAAACACTCGATTTTGAAAAAGCACTGGATCAACTGGAGCAATTGGTTGAGCAAATGGAAGAAGGTGAGCTGTCTCTGGAAGATTCTCTGAAGGCCTTTGAAAAGGGCATCAATTTAACCCGGGACTGCCAGGGCGCACTGAATGAGGCGCAGCAAAAAGTAGAGCTGTTGCTGGAAGAAAATGGCGAGCTAAGTAGCGAGCCCTTTGCCGATATTGATGAGGACTGATGGATAGCGATTTTGAGTCTTATATCAGTCACTGTCAGCAGCGAATTAACCGGGCGCTGGAATTAGCGCTGCAGGGCAGTAACTCCCCTTATTGCAGTATCCCCACACAGCAGCATACACAAGAGTTGTTTGCCGCCATGCACTATAGCGTGATGAACGGCGGCAAGCGTGTCAGGCCGTTGTTGTTTTATGCGGCCGCGCAGGCGCTTGATGAGGGAGTTGATGTTACCGGCAATAACACCACAGATCTTGATCAGCTAGGCTGTGCTTTGGAGTTTATTCACAGTTATTCACTGGTACATGATGATCTGCCGGCAATGGATGACGATGATCTCCGTCGGGGTAAGCCAAGCTGCCATCGCGCCTTTAATGAGGCCACCGCTATTCTCTGTGCTGATGCACTGCAAGCCGAAGCTTTTGCGCTGATTTGTGCGACTTCACTGGATCCGTCGGTAAAAGTGGCTTTGGTTCGCGAGCTGGCAGGTGCTGCTGGCGCAAGGGGTATGGTCGGTGGGCAGGCTATTGATCTGGCGGCGGTGGGCCAAAATATTGATGTTGCTCATCTGCAGTCGATGCATCAGCTAAAAACCGGCGCGCTGATTCGTGCTAGCGTGGCGATGGGCGCAATTGCCGCCGGGGGCAGCAAAGAACAGCTGGCTGCGCTGGACACTTATGCTCTGGATATCGGTTTGGCCTTTCAGGTACGCGACGATATTCTTGATATTGAGAGTGATACTGCCACTTTGGGTAAGGCGCAGGGAGCGGATCTGGCCTTGGGCAAACCGACTTATCCGGCACTGCTGGGTATGAAGGGGGCGAAGGAGAAGCTGCGGGAGCTTTATGAGGATGCATTAAGCTCTCTTGAGTCTTTTGATGGGCAGGCTTTGCGTTTGCGCCAGCTGGCCGATTTTATTATTCAGCGGCGCCATTAGACAGGTTGTTTCAAAAGCCTATCAGTTTGCAAAAAACAGTAAAATTACCGTGTGGCTCGAGGGCTCTTTTTTAACACAGTTAAAGCCATTGTCCGTGCTTTGCGGTACAATACCCCGGTTTCGAACCCCGTATACTCTTCTTCTGTGACGATATTCAGCCAACCACATGCTTAAAGAAATTCCCCTTACCAGGCCGCAAACTCCTCTGCTGGATAGCACCGAAAGCGCGCTTGAGCTGCGCAGCCTGGAAGAAGAGCAGCTGCCTCAGCTGGCCTGTGAGTTACGGGAGTTTTTGCTTTACAGTGTTGGTCAGACAGGTGGCCATTTTGGTGCCGGACTAGGGGTGGTCGAGTTAACTCTGGCGCTTCACTACGTTTACAATACCCCTGATGACCAGCTGGTTTGGGATGTTGGCCACCAGTGCTATCCCCATAAAATATTGACCGGTCGACGCGAGCAAATGGCTTCATTGCGCCAGCAGGGTGGTTTGTCCGGTTTTCCCAAGCGCACCGAAAGCCCCTATGACAGCTTTGGTGTGGGACATTCCAGTACCAGCATTAGTGCGGCCTTAGGGATGGCGGTTGGTGCCGCGCAAAAAGGCTCAAAGCGCAGAGCTGTTGCCATTATTGGTGATGGTGCGATGACCGGCGGCATGGCCTTTGAGGCCTTGAATCACGCCGCCCATACTGATGCCAATCTGCTGGTGGTGTTAAATGACAATCAAATGTCTATCTCTCATAATGAGGGAGGGCTCGCCACTTATTTTGCCAAAATCTGGGCTAGCAAGCTCTATACCAATGTTCGAAAGGGTAGTAAGCGCGTACTATCAAAAGTCCCCACTGCCTTTGAGCTGGCCCGTCGCACCGAAGAGCATATGAAGGGCATGGTAGCCCCTGGTACTCTGTTTGAAGAGTTGGGTTTTAACTATATTGGCCCGGTGGATGGCCATGATTTACCGACGCTGATTAATACCCTGCGTAATATGCGTGATCTTGATGGGCCGCAACTGCTGCATGTGTTTACCCAAAAAGGTAAAGGTTTTGAGCCCGCCGAGGAGGATCCGGTTAGCTATCATGCGATCAACAAGATAGAGCCTGAACCTGAAGCTAAGCCCGAGTTGAGTGTTGCGGCACCCCAAAAACCGAAATATCAGCAGATTTTTGGCGACTGGCTTTGTGATATGGCTGAGGCGGATCCAGCACTGGTCGGTATTACGCCTGCTATGTGTGATGGCTCTGGCATGCTGGAGTTTGCTGAGCGCTTTGCCGAGCGTTATCACGATGTGGCGATTGCCGAGCAACATGCAGTTACCTTTGCTGCCGGTCTTGCTTGCGAAGGCGCCAAGCCGGTCGTAGCGATTTACTCAACTTTTTTACAGCGTGCTTACGACCAGTTGATTCATGATGTTGCCTTGCAAAACCTGGACGTGCTGTTTGCTATCGACCGTGCTGGGCTGGTGGGTGAGGATGGTGCGACCCATGCGGGTGCCTTTGATTTGTCTTTTTTGCGCTGCATTCCCAATATGCTGGTGATGGCACCTTCGGATGAAAATGAAACACGCCAGCTGCTTTACACCGGATTTAAGCACAATGGCCCCGCCGCCGTGCGCTATCCTCGTGGTACTGGCCCTGGTACCGTTATTGAAAAACAGATGACAGCGCTGGAAATAGGTAAAGCACAGCTGCGGCGTCGAGGCGCTCAGGTGGCTATTCTTTGTTTTGGCACCTTGTTGTCATCTGCCTTAAAAGCCGCTGAGCTGCTCAATGCTACTGTTGTTGATATGCGCTTTGTAAAACCCTTGGATGAGGCGCTTATTGATGAGTTAGCGGCCAGTCATGAGCTACTGGTTACCCTTGAGGAGAATGCGATTCAGGGAGGGGCTGGTAGTGCTGTGGGCGAATATCTGAGTCGTCGTGGTTTGGTGATGCCTTTGCTAAACCTGGGTTTACCCGACAACTTTATCAGTCATGGTAAACATCAGGACTTATTGGCTGACTGTGGTTTGGATAAGGAGGGCATCCTGCGCTCTATTCAAGACCGCCTGACACTTTTGCAGCGACCACATAGGCAGCAGGTTTAGTCGTTTTCCTGGCGAATACCTCAAGTGGGTTTAGTCCTCGCCTAGAATATGCCCAAGTTTCCCGGCTTTTGTATCCAGGTATTTGATATTATGAGGGTTTTTGCCTGTTTGCAGGGGGATGCGCTCAACCACTTCTATGCCCTGCTCTTCCAGTGCCGAAACCTTGCGTGGATTATTGGTCATTAATTTAACACGCTGAATTCCAAGGTGTGCCAGCATACCTTTGCAGATGCTGTAATCGCGCATATCCGCACCAAAACCAAGGCGCTCATTGGCTTCTACGGTATCTGCACCGGCATCTTGTAATTTGTAGGCTTTTATCTTGTTGAGCAAACCAATGCCGCGGCCCTCTTGGCGTAGATACAATAAAGCTCCTCTCCCCTCATCAGCAATCTTGTCCAGGGCTGCCTGTAATTGCGAGCCGCAATCACAGCGAAGGCTAAAGAGCGCATCACCGGTCAGGCATTCTGAGTGAATGCGAGCCAGTACTGGCTCGCCATTGGCAACATCGCCAAGCGTTAGCACCAGATGCTCTTTCTCATTATCTTCGTCCCAAAAGCCGTGCATCTCAAAAATAGCTTTCGGCATGGGTAAACGAGAACTTTCAACAAAACGAACCGTCACCGGCTTACTCCTTCGCTCTATAGAGGGCTGCGCATTTTATCAGCTGTGAGGAGTCTTGTCTGACCCCGTTGATGAATAATTTGGGTTTAGCGGTGATTTTTCGACAAAACACTCGATAGTTTTAGCCCTGCAAGTGTAAAATCCTATCGCGATTTGCAATAACCTACTTAAGTCAGTTGGTTTTAAAGAAAAAATTTGGTAGCCTTGGCGCCTCAGGATTGAAGTGCGTAATAACAATAAACCATGCATGAAGTCCAGTTTGGGGGTTACAATCCGCACTGCTTCTGCATATATAAGTGATAAAAATAAGGAGATAACATGAAATTTCTGCCAACGGCTGCCTTCGTTTTGGCCGCACTGACTTGCAGCTCATTAACCCATGCGGGGGATTTTTATATACAAGGACAGGTAGGTGTCACGGAATTTGAATTTGATGATGACGATGACATGTTTACTGCCGTTGCTTTAGGTTGGGCTGGCAGTAAAAACTTTGCTATTGAGGCCGCTTATCACGACTATGGGAAATATTTCAGAACGGGTACGGATGATCAGGCAGAGCCTGATTTCAAGTTGACCCACGAAATCTATTCGGTGGTGCTGGCCGGCATTGGTAAAATGAATGTTACCGAGTCCTTTTATTTGACCGGTAAAATCGGTATTGATTTCTGGGGAATGGATCTGTTGACGGAGCGTCAGTCTAGTGCCACAAGTCATGATGATAGCGGCTCTGACATCTTTATGGGTTTTGGTTTGATCTATGACCTTAGTAAGCTGAGCAATTTTACCAATGGTGTTGCAATCAGCTTTGAATACCAGATGCATGATTTTGATAAAATCGATGCGGATGTCTGGACGGGCGGTATTTCCTATACCTTCTGATCCGAATGGTATGCTTTTAGCTCCTTCTCCCCCGGGAGAAGGCTGGGATGAGGGGTAAGGCGGCTTGTGCAGATTATTTACTTGCATTTGCCGCCCTCAGTATTCTCCATTATTAATCAGATATTGCTTGCCATCGAGCAGCGCCAGTAGTCGGTCGACTTCGGCAATATAGTCCTCAGCTTGCGTGATCGCACTCACCATAGCCACACTGCCAACGCCACTTGAAAGTACCTTGATGGCTCGCTCGTAATTGATGCCACCGATGGCAACCAGAGGGTAGCTGCCGCTCAGTAAGTCAACCCATTCGCTAAGTCGCTTTACACCTTGTTGGGCAAAACGCATTTGTTTTGTGGTGGTCTCATAGATCGGTCCAATGGCAATATAACTGGGCCCGATAGCATGGGCGCGGGCAATTTCCCAATAACTATGTGTGCTGAGACCCAGGCGCAGACCCGCCGCAGCAATTTTGCCAAGATCGGCTTGATCCAGATCTTCTTGTCCCAGGTGCACACCATAGGCGCCATATTTGATTGCCAGCTGCCAATAATCATTAATAAACAAACGGCAATCATGGTGTTTGGCCAGGGCAACGGCTTTGCTGATCTGTGCTTCGAGGTTAGCGAGAGGCTGATCTTTAATGCGTAGCTGAATAGTCTCTATACCTAGTGGCAGTAGCTTTTCAAGCCATTCGATATTATCTACCACGGGGTAAAGCCCCAGGCGTTTGCTGCCACAATCAACAAAGCGAGCCGGCGTTTTAGTCTCATTGGTGTTTGTTGGTGCAGGTAATTTTTTGAAAATTCGAGGTAAGTCGGCCAGTGCGCGCGGCCAACCTTGGTGGGCGACGGCTCCGGGGCCTTTGCCAACCGGACGAGCTGCTCGTATACCTTGGGTAACATAGGCTTTTGCCAATATTAATGCATCTTCAAGGGCGTAACCCTGTGCAACACAGGCAGTGATAGCAGAGGACAGCGTGCAACCGGAGCCATGGGTGTGAGGGCTGGCTATTTTGTCAGCTAGCAGCCAGTAGCTTTCTTTGCCGTTGGTGAAAAAATCTGCACTCTGATTTTGTGTTGTCTGCTCAGTGAAGCCTTCGTTGTGTCCGCCGGTGATCAAGACTGCCTTGCAGCCGTAGCTGAGTAGTTGCTTGGCAGCTTTTTCTATATCCGCATTGCTGGAAAGTGTTTGTTGCAGCAGTTGTTCTGCTTCAGGGCGGTTGGGTGTCAGCAGGTCAATACAAGGGAGCAACTGTGTGAGGAGGGTCGAGCGAGCCGAATACTCGAGTAGTTCGTCACCACTACTGGCGCGTAATACCGGGTCACAGACCACAAAGGCATCAGTGTTTTTGAGAAAAGCGGCAATCTTTTCGGTGATGGAGGCATTTGCCAGCATGCCAATTTTTATCGCCCGTGCAGGCATATCATCTTGCAGGCATTGCAGTTGGGCTGAAAGATGCTCAAGGGGTAGCGTTTGTAGGTGCTCAAGGCTCTGAGAGTTTTGCGCCGTTGAGGCAGTGATGACACTGCAGCCATGTACCTGAAAATCGGCAAAACTGAGCAGGTCTGCCTGAATGCCGGCGCCGCCGCCGCTGTCCGAGCCGGCAATAGTCCAGGCGATGGGTTTTTCAGCTGTGGTATCAGGTAAGTTGGCAGATAATGTATTTGGCATACTGCAGTCCGTTGACTGTTTGTGGTTGGTGCTGTTGTGCGGGTTGTAAGGCCGCTGTTATCAGGCTCGATTAAAGGAGAAGCTTAAAACTTCCTCAAGTCGCTCGGTGCCGAGCTGTAACATTAGCAAGCGATCAATGCCCAAGGCAACACCTGCGCAGTTAGGTAAGCCTGCCTCCATGGCCATTTGCAAGCGCTGATCAATGGCAGGCAGCATTTGCTGATGTTTTTCCCTGATGAGCAGGTCATCTTCAAAACGGTGTGCTTGCTCTGCGCTATCGGTCAGTTCCCGATAACCGTTGGCAATTTCAATGCCTTGAATATAGAGCTCAAAACGCTCGGCAACAACAGTGCCCTGCTCGTCCCGGTTGATCTGTGCCAGAGCGGCCTGGCTGACGGGGTAATCATACAGAAAGGTCGGTGCCTCACGCCCAAGCTCAGGCTCAATAAGATGTGACAGCAGCAGATTAAGCCAATCATCGCGATTATCACTACTATATTGCAGGTCAATTAACTGTCGGCTTATGTCTTGCAGTTCAGTCAAGCTGGTTTGATGGGGATCTATACCCAGCGTATTTTTAAAGGCGTCACGGTAGCTAAGGTGGATGACATGTTTGCTGCCCAGTACCAATTCCAGTAAGTCGGCAATTTCATCCATCAAGTCCCAGTGATCAAAATCGATGCGGTACCATTCCAGCATCGAGAACTCGGGATTGTGGCGAGCGCCCTGTTCGCCCTTTCGAAAGGCCTTGCCTAGCTGATAAATTGATCCGCTGCCCGCCGCTAACAGGCGTTTCATTGCATATTCTGGTGAAGTCTGCAGGAAGCCAGCGTCTTCAACCTGCCAGCTTTCAATATGGGGGTCGCTAACAGTGTGTTGCCCTAGCAGCGGAGTTTCAACCTCCATCACCTGGCGTTGGGCAAAAAAACCACGCAGCTGAGCCAGTAAGCGCGCCCGCGCTTTAAGATGAGCAAGCGGAGCGCTGGGCTGCCAGTGAGTCTGTTTGCTCAATTAGCTCTTTACCCGTCCGACATATTCACCGGTGCGGGTGTCAACTTTGATAACCTCACCGGGATTAAGAAATAGCGGCACCTTGACTACCGCACCGGTGCTCAGTGTAGCGGGTTTGTTGCCGCCCTGGGCAGTATCACCACGCAAACCTGGGTCGGTTTCGGCGATTGTCAGCTCAACAAAATTGGCGGGCATAACTGATAAGGGGGCACCGTTGTAAAGAGTAACGGCACAGACATCCTGCTCTTTTAGCCACTTGGCAGCATCACCCACGGATTTTTTATCAGCCTGGTGCTGCTCAAAGGTGTCGGGTTCCATAAAATACCAGAAATCACCATCGTTATAGAGGTATTCCATGTCATGATCCATGACATCGGCCCCCTCTATTGATTCGCCTGACTTAAAGGTGCGCTCCCAGACGCGACCGGAAGTAAGATTACGAAGTTTGACTCGACTAAAAGCTTGTCCCTTGCCCGGTTTAACAAATTCATTTTCTATAATGGAGCAAGGGTCGCCGTCCAGCATTACTTTCAGACCTGAGCGAAATTCATTGGTAGAATAATTTGCCATTAGTGTTTAAGCCTCTGCGCTAATGTTAAAAATTAAATAACTAGTGCCCATCCAGAAACTGCTGATTTTCGAAAATTAAGTCCGGTCATGGCCAACGTAAATCTAGCTCCTAGGCCTTTTCAAGGCCTTTAAGTCGCAAGATTTACGTTGGCCATGACC
>JAUXDF010000352.1 GCA_030618505.1 Spongiibacteraceae bacterium
GGTGCCTGCTTGGCGGTTATTAAGGGGGGATGGTGTTGATCAGTTGCAACGTGAGTTTACGTTTGCCAATTTTATTGATGCGATGGCCTTTAGTGTGAAAACCGGGCAGCTTGCAGAAATGTTTGACCATCATCCGTCTATATTAACCGAGTGGGGAAAAGTTACCGTAAGCTGGTGGACACACAAAACTGGAGGGCTCCATAAAAATGATTTTATCATGGCATCTAAAACGGATGCTATTATACCGCCTTAATAAATGACGCTCCCTTTTTTGCACGCTTGTTATCGCTTAAAAAGTAGGGTCATTAAGCGAATAAGCGAACTGTGTGAGAATTTATAGCATGCGTCATGGTAATTTTACCGATAGCACCGATGCCAAATTTAGCTGGCAGGTATTCAAGTCACTTTGGCCCTATCTGCTGGAGTTTAAAGCGCGTGTTGGTTTTGCACTGTTGTGTCTGTTGCTCGCCAAGCTTGCCAGCATCTGCTTGCCCTTCATTCTGAAATACACGGTTGACTCTCTGGAGAACAGAAACAGTAGTGAATTTATCCTCGCTGTGCCGGTGGGTTTTGTTATTTTATATGGTGTTACCCGCCTGCTAAATGTGCTGTTTAACGAGCTGCGCGACTCCTTGTTTGGTCGAGTTACCGAGCGAACTATTCGCAAAGTTGGTTTGCGAACCTTTGAGCACCTACATCAACTGGATCTGGATTTTCATCTTAATCGACGTACCGGGGGTTTATCGCGTGATATAGAACGTGGTACTACCGGCATCAATTTTTTGATGCGATTTATGATATTTAACATTGTACCTACTTTGTTTGAGGTATTAATGGTTTCATTTTTGCTGTTAATTAATTACGGCCTGGTTTTTGCCCTGATTACGCTATTCTCAGTGATTATTTATGTCTCGTTTTCAGTAATCGCAACGGAGTGGCGGACGAAGTTTATTCGCGAAGCTAATCGGGCTGACTCAGCAAGTAATACCCGCACAGTAGATAGCCTATTAAATTATGAGACGGTTAAATACTTTGGCAATGAAGACTATGAGGCCGCTTGTTACGATAAAGAGTTGGCACTGTGGGAACAGGCAAAGCGAAAAAACCGTTTAACACTGTTTGCATTGAATGCCGGGCAAGCCATGATTATTGCCTCAGCCATGACCTTGATGATGACACTAGCGACGATGGGTGTCGCTGATGGGAGTATGACACTGGGTGATTTTGTGCTGATCAATGCATTTATGATGCAGCTTTTTATTCCCTTAAATTTTTTAGGTTTTGTGTATCGGGAGATAAAAGGCGCGCTCACCAATATCGAACAGATGTTTAATTTACTAAAGCAGAAATCGAGTGTCATGGATGCCGTGGATGCAGAAGAACTTTGCGATACACAAGGGCGGATCGTTTTTGATAATGTTTCCTTTCACTATCAGCCGGACAGACCCATTTTAAAGGGGGTTAGCTTTTGTGTAGAACCGGGGAAAAAAGTAGCTGTTGTTGGAGAGAGTGGGTCGGGGAAATCCACCTTGGTGAAGTTGCTGTTTCGTTTTTATGATACCTCGGAAGGCTCTATCAGTATTGATGGCCGGGAAATTCAATCGCTTACGCTTAACTCATTACGAAAATCAATCGGCATCGTACCCCAGGACACGGTGTTGTTTAATGACGCCATATTTGAAAACGTGCGTTATGGTCGAACGACAGCAAGTGATGCTGAGGTTTATGAAGCCATTCATCTTGCTCATCTCGACAGTTTTATTGCGGCATTGCCCAAAGGCGTTGATACCACGGTGGGGGAGCGTGGGCTCAAATTGTCTGGCGGTGAAAAACAACGTGTAGCGATTGCTCGTACTATCTTAAAGAGGCCACCGATACTGGTGTTTGACGAGGCGACATCATCTTTGGATAGCCAGTCAGAGCAGGCCATTCTCGCATCCTTGCGAGAGTTGGAAAAGGGTTATACCAGTTTGGTTATTGCCCATCGCCTGTCTACCATTGTCGATGCAGATACCATTGTTGTGCTTGGGCAGGGGCAGGTTATAGAGCAAGGCACTCATCAGGAGCTACTTGCGAAGCAGGGGGCTTATGCCAGTCTTTGGTCTGCGCAGCAAGAGAAAAATCAGGCCAGGAAATGATGTTGATTTAAATACTTTGTTTCTTCAGAACTTCCTTAGCCACTGAATAAACCCGCAAACCCCATAAAAGCAAGCGAAAGTATACCTGCAATGATTAAATTGAGCGCCGTCCCTCTTGCCATCGCCGGGACATCAGCGAGTTCGGTTTCCTCTCGAATGGCAGATAGTAGCGAAAGGGCGAGGGTAAAACCGGCGCCGGCGCCGAGGGCAAAGACAATACTTTCTACCAGCCCATAATCACGATTGGTAGCAAAAATTGCTAACCCCAGAATGGCGCAGTTAGTGGTGATCAGCGGAAGAAAAATACCTAAAGCCTGAAATAGAACCGGGCTAACTTTTTTAATAAACAGCTCGATAAATTGCACTGTGCTGGCAATAACTACAATAAAACTGATCAGCCGTAAATAGGGCGCATGGATTAACACATAAGTGTTTAAAAGCCAGGTGCACACCGCTGTCACAAACATCACAAACGTGGTTGCAAGACCTAAACGAAAGGCTGTTTGTAGTTTATTGGTAACCCCCAAAAAAGGGCACAAACCTAAAAAGTACGAAAGTACAAAGTTATTGATCAGTGCAGCACCGACAAAAATAGTGATCAAGTCCTGAATCATTATTTTGCCTCCGCTGCGTTATTGCCTGGAGGTTTTACAGTAGAGCCAGACTGTTCTTTGCGAAACTTAAGCCAGTTAAAAAAGAGCAATAAAAACCCCAGGGTAATAAAACCGCCCGGTGGTAGTAGCATCACCACCCAGGGTTCAAAATTTTCGCCAAAAAGCGAAAAACCAAACAGACTACCACTACCTAATATTTCGCGGATACATCCGAGGCTAAGCAGGGCCAACATAAAACCTAGCGCCATGCCGAGAGCATCAAAGACCGCCAGTTTGGGTGTGTTACGTGATGCAAAGGCTTCCTGCCTGCCGAGAATCATACAGTTGGCAACTATCAGCGGTACAAAGGCGCCGAGCTCTTTATGCACCAGTGGAACAAAGGCTTGTAGTGTGAAATCTGCAATCGTTACAAAGGTTGCGATGATGATAATGTAACAGGACAGTCGTACCGTTTTAGGAATGACCTTGCGCAGTAAGGAGACAATAAAGCTGGATGCGACCAGGACAAACAAAGTGGCTGCGCCCATGGTCAAGGCATTCACGGCTGAGTTGGTGACCGCCAGCATAGGGCACATACCCAGTACCTGCACAAAAACCGGATTATCCCGCCAGATTCCCTTGATCAGTTCTGTGTTGGCATCTTTCTCCACGGTCGCCATTACGGTTTGTCCTGCTTTCTTAGCTCGCTGTTAACGCTTGGTGTTGGTGCTGTTGGTGTGTGCCTTAACGCCGAAAGACGATCTAGCCAGATTTCGTTACTGTTGTTGATTATTCTAACAACGGCCTTCGAGGATATGGTGGCACCCGTTATGGCGTCGATTTCGAAGGCTTTTGTTTTACTGCCTTTTTTGACCGCTTTAAGTGTTTGTTGTGTTGGCAGTGAAGAGAAGTTTTCAACGAATTCGGCATCCTTATAAATCTTGTCTCCTAAGCCCGGCGTCTCCCGGCTTTCCACGACGGCCATGCCGACTATCTGTTGTTTGTCGGGTTGATAGCCATAGAGCAATTTGATGGTGTCCTGAAAACCGGGGCCTTGTGCTTTGATGGCATAGCCGATAAAACGATTATTGTTATCAAAGCCTGCGTAAATCGTTTCGTGCTCTC
>JAUXDF010000438.1 GCA_030618505.1 Spongiibacteraceae bacterium
CGCCGAAAATGTAACTAAAATCGACGGGCGTGCAAAGGCTGATTTCGCGCTGCTGAGCTTGCAAAAATTTATTGTCCTGCATGATGCCTATCAGTATTTCGTTGATCATTACCAGCTTCGACAAGTGGGGGCGCTATCGGACAAGGCTGACTATAGCCATGGAGCAAAAAACAAATCGAAGTTGCGAGAGGCGATCAAGGCGGGTGGCGTTCAGTGTGTTATCTCAGAGCAGGGTGACGAGTTGAGCAGTAGTCAGCAATCACTCACCCGTGGGGCTGCCGTCACGCTGGTAACGGTTGATCCGCTAGGGCGTTCAGTGGCAATGTCAGATCAAGCTTTTCTACAGTTTTATCAGCAGACGGTGGAGGGGTTTTATACATGCTTGCAAGGGGAGGGAGCGGAAAGGGAGGGTCTGTGATTTCTTGGCAGACCCTTATGCTGGGTTTAATTCAGTTTGCTGCTGGTTTGTGCTGAGATTAACTTGTTAAGGTCCGAGTGCATCTTGTCATTAAGTGACTGAATTTTATCATTAAATTATTTTATTTTTAATTGCAGGGCAGTGTTTTGGGGTGGCCAAGCCGGTGCAGCAAAATACTTCGGTACTCTGCGGGGTCTTTTTGCGGTATCAGACAGCCCTCCCGGTGATCACTTTTGGGGAAGTGCCGACTCAGTAGTCTGGATAGCCAAAAACGACAGGCGCTAGTGGCTAAAAAAGTATTCCAGTGCATTTGCTCCAGGGCCGTAAAGGGGCGAATAAGGGCATAAGCATCCAATAAGCTGTTATAGCGGGTTGGGTCGATGCCGCCATCTTCTGTCGAGCACCAGTCATTAACAACTATTGCCAGATCGACTAGCAGATAACCGTGGCAGGCATTGTAAAAATCGATAATGCCATTGAGCTGTTCGCCCTCAAAAAGGGTGTTATCACGAAACAGGTCGTTGTGGATAATGCCTGTGGGCAGTTTTGTTTCTTCGTCGATAAGTGCCCAGTAGGGGTCTAGCGCCTGCTTGATGAGCGCTTTTTCCTCGGCATCAAGCACCGTTAGTACTTGTTCGGCGGTTTGTTTTAACCAATGACTATCCCTATTGCCGGCATAGTTTTTATTTTTGTTGCTGCTAAGGCTTAATTGCTGGCTAACACAATGCATTTTAGCCAGCGCTTCACCGATCGCCTGGCAATGTTGTTCAGAAACGGAGCCGGGGTGATGCCCACTTATCTTCGGGAATAACAATGCGGGTTTTTCAGCCACTTTTTGCAGGCTGCCACCATTATAATCGCTGAGCGGGCAGGGCACCTTCAAACCCTCACGATTGAGAGCGGTAGTGAGTTCGACATAAAAGGGCAGATCGCACATGGATAGCTCTTCAAAGACCGTTAGCACATAATCTTGCTTGTTGGCGCTGAGCTCTTCGGTGCGTAGTGCGCTATGGTCGGTACTGATAAAGTAGCTGGTGTTTTCCAGCCCCTCGGCAACACCCTGAAAATCAAGCAAAGGCCCGATACCAAAGGGTTTAATCAGTGTCTCAATTTCCTGTTTTTCTAATACGGTATAAACGGCCATCTTGTCGGTAAGCTCCAGCAATAAAATTTTGTTTCTACATAGTATTCTAGTCCTTTATACGGTTTAATCCTGTCGACTTTCGGCGGATGTTTTTACGTCCCGAGAAAAATAACGTAAACAGAGTTAATAGCAGACCATGAGCCAAGACCCGCAAGCCCCCGTTATTCTGATTGATGGATCATCCTACCTCTACCGAGCCTTTCACGCCCTGCCGCCATTACAAAATAGCAAAGGCCAGCAAACCGGCGCAGTTAAGGGTGTAATCAATATGATTCGCCGCATGATCGGCGATTATCCCGACAGTCAGGTAGCGGTAGTCTTTGATGCCAAGGGCAAAACCTTTCGTAATGATATCTATGCCGACTATAAGGCCCACCGGCCACCAATGCCCGATGAGCTGCGCAGCCAGATAGCGCCGATCCATGAAATTATTCAGGCAATGGGTTTGCCGCTAATCGTTGTGGGCGGAGTTGAGGCTGATGATGTGATTGGCACCTTGGCCAAACAGGCCACCGAGCAGGGTGTTGATGTGGTGATTTCCACCGGCGACAAGGATATGGCGCAGCTGGTTAATCAGCATGTGACTCTGATTAACACCATGAACAATACGGTGATGGATGTTGAGGGAGTGAGCAAAAAGTTTGGTATTGGCCCTGAGCTGATTATCGATTTTCTAGCCTTAATGGGGGATAAATCTGACAATATCCCCGGAGTTCCCGGCGTGGGCGAGAAAACGGCTCTGGCTTTGTTGCAGGGTGTGGGTGGCCTGGATCAGCTGTATGACAATCTGGATAAAATTGCCGGACTTGGTTTTCGTGGAGCCAAGACCATGGCGCCAAAGCTGGAAAAAGAGCGCGACAGTGCCTATCTCTCCTACACCTTGGCCACGATCAAAACCGATGTGGAGATGAGCTGGCAGATTTCAGGTTTGGCCCACCGTGAAGAGCAGCAAGATCAGCTGCTGGACTGGTTTCAGCAGCTGGAGTTTAAACTCTGGGTGGCTGAACTGCAGGGTGACAAGAGTGCCGACAAGGGTGCCGTCAAGGCAGTAAAAACCAGCAAAGATCATAGTCCGGAGCAGGGCAGTGAACCGCTTGCAGAGGAGCAAATCGCAGAGCCCAACAAACTGGCAGGGGACTACCAGTTAATACTCGAACAAGCCGATTTTGAGCACTGGCTGGAGCGGCTGAAAAATGCTGAACTGATTGCCTTTGATACTGAAACCACCAGCCTGAAATATATGGAGGCGCGGGTGGTCGGTGTCTCCTTTGCGATTGAGGCGGGGGAGGCGGCTTATGTCCCCTTTGGTCATGATTATTTGGGTGTTCCCCAGCAATTAAGTGA
>JAUXDF010000177.1 GCA_030618505.1 Spongiibacteraceae bacterium
CATTAAAATTAGCAAAGCCGGGTTCATGCTCGTCCTCTGTGTGGGTGATAAGGCCGCTGTCATCGACAAGCAGAAAACTGTAGGGCAGGTCTCCACTATTTTGAGTAACAATTTTTATATTTATTGATGAAGAAAGGCGTTTGCTTAGTCCCAATATTGAGTGCGCTGTTTTGACCAGCAGGTGTGAGTCATCGATCAGTATACGTATATCTGAAAAGCGGCTACGTCTCGCTAATACGGACAGAGCCTCAGCAAAGGCTCGATTGTCATAGATGTGGTGGCTAAGATCCCGGTCAAATACCCGAAGAAAACGCTTGCCCTGGGCGATCATAGAGCAGGCGCACTCAAGCTGTTTCTCGGGTGAGGTTAACACGATGCGCTCTGTCTTTTCACCTAAGGTTGGCCATTCGTTTTTATTTGGCTTGTCATCCTTGTTATTCATCTGTTTGCGGCCTTAGTTAGATGTGTGAGCAGTGTCTATTTGCAAAATATACCCCTTTCTCACAAAAAACCCAATTACTCATAGGCATACTTTTATTGTTGGTGCGTAAAAAGAGAGCGAATTATGTATGCATTTTGTACAGTTGAACAGTTTGACTTAGGTCAAACGCTACGCTTTTCATCGAGAGGATGAAGAGGCTTGAGGGCTGAGCTGCCCATCGACAAGCGACATCTACATTTGTTTTCCAGTATAATGCCGCGCAAACATCAGAGCTCTGTTAACAAGAAGGGGTCACAAGCCGCTTTTTATTAGTTTTTTCGCTAAACCAAGCTATAAAATTTGAGGAAAACATGACAGTACAAAAGTCCAAGATTATCTACACCATAACTGACGAAGCGCCTGCATTGGCCACTTATTCTTTACTGCCTATCGTTAATAAATTTGCCGCTGCTGCGGGCATTGACGTTGAAACCAGTGATATCTCGCTGGCAGCCAGGATACTTGCCAATTTTCCTGAAAAACTCAAAGATGACCAAAAGGTCGTTGATGCACTTAAGTCGCTGGGAGAGTTAACCCAGGATCCGGGCGCTAACATTATTAAACTCCCCAATGTCAGTGCTTCTATCCCTCAGCTTGTTAAAGCTATCACAGAACTGCAGTCCCATGGTTACGATATCCCTGACTTCCCGGAATCGCCAGCCAATGCCGAAGAAGAGGCAATTAAAGCTCAATATTCAAAAGCACTTGGAAGCTCTGTAAACCCGGTATTACGCGAGGGTAATTCTGATCGGCGTGCACCTGCTGCCGTTAAGCAATATGCCCGAAATAATCCTCATTCCATGGGTAAATGGAGTCAGGCTTCCAGAACTCATGTTGCTCATATGCGCAGTGGGGACTTTTATGCGACAGGCATATCCACCACCATGGATAAAGCTGACAAGCTAAAAATCGAGCTGGTAGAAAAAGATGGCAAAGTCACTCTGCTGAAGACTGTTCCTGTACAGGATGGCGAAGTGGTTGATGCGATGTATATGAGCGTGAAAGCGCTACGTAATTTCTTTGAAGAAGAGATGGAAGGCGCAAAACATGCCGAGCTGTTGTTTTCTCTGCATGTAAAAGCAACCATGATGAAGGTCTCTCACCCCATCGTATTTGGCCATGCGGTTACGGTATTTTTTAAAGATGTCTTTGAAAAACATGGTGAAACCTTTAAGGAAATTGGTGTAAATCCCAACGACGGTTTAGGTAATATTTACCAGAAAATAGATGACTTGCCATTTTCTCTTCGCACAGAAATTGAACGTGACCTGCGAGCCTGTTATGAAACCCGCCCTGAAGTTGCGATGGTTGATTCAGATCGTGGCATCACCAACTTGCATGTTCCCAGTGATGTTATTGTTGATGCTTCCATGCCTGCAATGATTCGCTCCGGCGGTATGATGTGGGGATCTGACGGTAAGCTTAAAGATACCAAAGCCGTTATTCCTGATAGCTGTTATGCCACTATTTATCAGGAAATTATTAACTTCTGCAAGCATCACGATGCCTTTGATCCCACCACCATGGGAACTGTTCAAAATGTTGGGCTGATGGCTCAAAAAGCGGAAGAGTATGGTTCGCATGACAAAACCTTCGAACTGCCTGCTGATGGCACAGTAAGAGTCGTCGATGAGAGCGGTAAAGTTCTGCTTCAGCATGACGATCTTGAAGAGGGTGATATCTGGCGTATGTGTTTGGCTAAAGATGCCCCAATCCAGGACTGGGTCAAGCTTGCCGTCACACGTGCCCGTGCCTCTGGCATGCCGGCAATTTTCTGGTTAGATGCTGAGCGTGCTCACGATGCCGAGATGATCAAGAAAGTTGAAAAGTACCTGAAAGACCACGATACCGAAGGTCTTGATATCCAGATTATGTCGCTGGACCGCGCTATTCGTTACAGCATGGAACGACTTAAGCGTGGCAAAGATACTATCTCTGTAACCGGTAACGTGTTGCGAGATTATCTTACTGATTTGTTCCCAATTCTAGAGCTGGGTACCAGCGCAAAAATGCTTTCTATTGTGCCTCTGATGGCTGGCGGTGGCTTATTTGAAACCGGTGCCGGTGGCTCTGCTCCCAAACATGTGCAGCAGTTTGTTGAGGAAGATCACCTGCGTTGGGATTCCCTCGGCGAGTTTCTGGCACTCGCTGTTTCTTTCGAAGATCTAGCGGGTAAAACTGGCAATGCTAAAGCTAAAGTCCTTGCCGATACCTTGGATCAGGCGACGGGTAAGTTGCTAGAAAATGGCAAGTCGCCTTCCCGTAAAGTGAAGGAGTTGGATAACCGAGGCAGTCATTTTTATCTGGCCATGTATTGGGCTCAAGCTCTGGCAGCACAAAGTGATGATGCTGAGCTACAAGCGGCTTTTACTGATCTGGCCAAGGCCTTGAGTGATAACGAGCAGAAAATTGTTGATGAGCTGAATGCCCCTCAGGGACAGCCTGTTGATATGGGCGGTTATTATCAGCCGGACGTTGAAAAGGTCGAACAAGCAATGCGACCAAGCGCCACGCTGAACGCCTTGATTGACGCGTAAGGCTTTAAGCGCCTTCTCCTTCTCCCGCTTGCGCACCCAAAAGGCGGGCATAAAGGAGAGGGCCGGGGTGAGGGCGGTTTTTTTAATCTATATTTTCTTAGCCTGATCCACTGCATTACCAATATAGCTAGCCGGCGTCATCTCACGTAGCGCCTTCTTTGCTTCCTCTGGCAGATCCAGACTGCTGACAAATTCATTAATACCTTGCTGATCAATCTTTTTGCCACGGGTAAAAGCCTTCAGCTTTTCATAGGGCTCTTCGATGTTATAACGGCGCATCACCGTTTGAATCGGCTCTGCTAACACTTCCCAGGCATTATCCAAATCCTCAGCCAGTCGAACTTTATTAATTTTAAGTTTGCTGATTCCTTTTAATGTTGACTGATAAGCGATAAGGCTGTGGCCAAAACCAACACCAAGATTACGCAGTACGGTGGAGTCGGTCAGATCGCGTTGCCAGCGTGATATCGGCAGCTTCATGGCAAGATGTTGCATAATGGCATTAGCGATACCCAGATTACCTTCGGAGTTTTCAAAATCTATCGGGTTAACCTTATGCGGCATGGTTGAGGAGCCGACTTCTCCAGCAATGGTTTTCTGGCCAAAGAAGCCCATGGAAATGTAAGCCCAGATGTCGCGATCAAAATCAATCACGATAGTATTAAAGCGGCACACGGCATCGAAGAGCTCAGCGATGTAATCGTGCGGTTCGATCTGCGTGGTATAGGGGTTCCAGGTGATACCCAGACTCTCTATAAATGACTGTGCATTCGCTTCCCAATTAATGTCAGGGTAAGCGGAGATGTGGGCATTGTAGTTACCAACGGCCCCGTTAATTTTTCCTAAAATCTGAACTTGTTTAATCTGTTCCAGTTGGCGCTGCAGGCGGGCGACCACATTGGCAAACTCTTTACCCATAGTGCTCGGGCTGGCGGTCTGGCCGTGGGTACGTGAAAGCATCGGCGTGTCTGCCAATTCATGGGCGAGACGGGTCAATTCACTAATAATGCTCTCCATGGCTGGCACAAGCACTTCGTCCCGACCGGTGGTGAGCATTAAGGCGTGGGACAGATTGTTAATGTCCTCAGAAGTGCAAGCAAAATGAACAAACTCAGTGATGGCCCTTAGCTCTGCGTTGCCTGCTATTTTATCTTTGATAAAATATTCAACGGCCTTTACATCATGGTTGGTGGTGCTTTCGATACCCTTGATTTGTTGTGCATCCTCAAGGCTGAAATTGCTGACAATCTCATTGAGTAAAGCATTGGCTTCTTCGCTAAACTCAGGCAGCTCTTTAATTTCACTGTGCTTTGACAGGCATTGCAGCCAACGTATTTCAACCAATACACGAAATTTGATAAGCCCGAATTCACTGAAAATATCGCGAAATTCTTGAGTCTTTGAGCCATAACGGCCATCAATTGGCGATACGGCGCTTAAGGGGGAAAGTTCCATAATGTATCTCTTGCTGATAGATTCTAAATAGAGGGGAGGGTTCGCTGCCTGAAAAAGCGGCAATCATACAGGAAATTGTCTTATTTTAGCAGGCTTATATGCTCTACCAATCTAGTGAGTGGGCGCCCGTAAGTAAGGCATTAGAGATGTGTGAATAGGACGGTATCTTAGTTATTAATGGAGTTTTCTGTCATGGTTATCGTTTCTGCATGGAGCGCTGGGAGTATTTAGCGCTTGCAGTAAAAACGATAACCAATGCTACCGACAAGCTTTATCGGCTTTATGAGCAAAATGAAAACGGAACATTCAGGTTCCGTTTTGTTGAAGAGTATTGTTACCGTAGCCAATACGCTTAGCGGGGCAGGCTCCTGGCGCTCCAAGATTGGAGTAGGGCTGAAAACAATCCGCAGTCCTCACCATTATCATTCATCGATTTTTCTTAACTGGCATTTACTCACCCAAACTTTGATAGGCTGGTCGGACTACTGCATTCAAAGATTCTCAGAATCAATTGATACATATCCCGCCAGCTGGCAAGTCGTCATATAGCACCATAAAAACCAGCCACTGCGCGGTAAAATAAACTAGTTAAAGTTAAAAGGCCCGCACGGCACGAACTTTGTTGTGTTTGTACTTACTGTAGTCATACCTAGGGTAATCATTATTTGAAATTGGTACCACCGTGGCTACATACAACTTGTTATACCCATTGTTGCCCTCCGAGGAACTCCAATATGATGCGGAAGTATTGATCCCACCTACAATATCCTTGTTATTGTACAATGCCACCATCTGAAAACGAGTAGGTAAAAACCAGTCATCGTAACCGTTTAAGCTGTAGTTGCTGGCTAATTCAGCCGCTATCGGATCATCATCGAGTTCACTGGTGCATCCTGCGGCAAGAATTTTATCGGTGTCTAGCGCTCCGTCGACCCCTGATGCACCAGCAACCTTATTATAACATCCCCACTCGGCTCCAGTACCATCGTCTTGGTCTTCAGGCGCGGCTTCCAAACCATGCTCACCCATTTCGTTAAGCCAGAACACAATGCCACCAGCAGGGCCTGTATCGCCAATGTAGTACTGCTCATCAACTTTACCATCACAGTCATTATCAATGTAATCGAGTACTTTGGCGGAATCGGTGGCTCCTGGGTTAATAGCGCTATTGGTATCATTGCAATCTGTATTATCTAACACAAAGCCAACGGGCTGTAAGTGATGTTCCTGGCTAACAGCGGGGTCGCCGAAACCATCCTCGTCAGTATCGGCGTACCAGGTCGGTACGTCATCGACCTCGCCATTACAGTTATTATCAATACCATCAATGAGTTCGGTGGCAGCTGGACTGATAGCGGCATCGATATCATTACAATCTGTATCATCTGCTACATAGCCATTAGGTTGTGTATTCTGCTGAAGGCTAACCCCGGGATTACCGTAACCGTCCGTGTCAGTATCTGCGTACCAATAAGGTACGTTATCGATTTTACCATCACAGTCATTATCAATGTCATCGAGTACTTCGGTGGCATCGGGATGAACTTCAATATTAGCATCGTCGCAATCTCCCCAATTCATAATTGGCACATAAGTCGTTGTACCATCGCTTGGGTCTGTGGGAGAGAGCACGAAATCAAAGCCGTTCATGTCTCCAAATCCGTCGCCATCGAGATCCGGGAACCAAGGAAAAGCTATTTCTATGTCGGGTAGTGGTATTTCTATTTCGGGTATCTGACAGCCTGCGACCAGCGTTGATACTGCCGTGGCGATTACTAGGACATAAGTATTGGTTTTCATCGTTGAACCCTCGTTCCTTGATTTTTATTGGTGAGCTACTCGCTTATCATTCGATTTGTTGTAGGAGTGCCTTCACAAGAGAAGGCACACAATACAAGGTCACAAACATCAACCGCTGCGCGGTAAAACAGACTAGTTAAAGGCCTAAATAGTTAAAAGGCCCGAACAGGAATCACATCGTGCAGGTGGCTCTTGAGGCTGTAATAACTCCCGCGGTATATTCCTATCCCGATCAAGTTTGCGTAAATAGTTGGATCTATGTACTGTGTGGAACTCCATAAATAGCCAGAGTAGCTGTCCCAACCCGGCAGCTTATCCGTAACACGAATTAGTGCAACCAATGCATAGTTTGATGCCAAGAACCAATCATCAAAGCCGTTTAAGGTATAGTTTGCGACCAGGTCAGCGGCCAGATCATTTCCCTCAGTAGAAGGCGCACAATTAGCAGCCAGCATAGAACCGGTATTTTGGGCGCCGGTGCCAATTTCCCAATCACTGCCAAAAGTACCAGTTCCAACTTTAGTACCATAACATCCCCACTCAGCTTGCATTACATCGTGGACGGGCGCAATCTCAAGGCCGTGCTCACCCGTCC
>JAUXDF010000127.1 GCA_030618505.1 Spongiibacteraceae bacterium
GTTTGGATCGTAGAAGCTAATCTCATTGACGGTAAACGTCATATCTATGGTAAGCGTCGTTTTTATCTTCAAGAAGATAGCTGGCAGATTGTATTGGTAGACAGTTACGATGGTCGTGGAGAGCTTTGGCGTGTTGTTGTCTTGAATACGGTTTATGACTATTTTTTGCAGGGATATTTAGCACGAGCTCAAATTTCCTATGATCTGCAGGCTAGTGCTTATCTTGCCGGTCGAGTGCTTAATGAACAGCGGCCTGCCACGTTTGATCAGGAGCCACGTGGTGCTAAGTTTTATACACCGCAAAGCTTGCGAAAGATGGGTCGTCGTTAATTGTTAGTGTAAGTGCTGTTTAAGTAGCCGCGACCTGGTCGCGGTTTTTTTGTCTTGTTTTCCTGGGGATTATCTCCGGCCAATCCAGGTACCATGCGAGATAGCGGTAGGTGGGCCAAATTTGACGGCAGGGGAGAGTGATGCTATTTTCGCTGTATCTTAGCGTTCGAGCGGCCTGCGGTGAATCTCAAGGGTATTAAAAGTAAAATTATCAGATTTAAGCGGCTCTTCATAAAACATTGGTCGACCTATATATACACTAACTCAGGATAGTATTATGAGCGTTTTACTCAAATTTACCCCGATAATATTTATTAGCGTTCTATTGGCTGGCTGCCCACTAGAGGGTGATGATGGTGATACAGGCGCTACAGGTGATACAGGCGCTACAGGTGATACAGGCGCTACAGGTGCTACAGGAGTCGGTGTTAACTGCTGGGATTACAATGAAGATGGTGTTCCGGGCCCTGAGGAAGACAGAAACCAGGATGGCTTCGTTGATGTAAAAGATTGCCATGAAGATGGTGGGGTAGCCAAACAAAATCCGGCGGCGCTTTATGATCAGGAAAAAATGTGCAAAGCCTTGCATGCATTAGGTTTGGATGTAGCAGATCCCCAGGCGCTTAAAGACTTGGGTTGTCATTCAGTTGCAACGTCTTCTCAGCCAGTAAGTGCTACGGTACAACAGGTATATTTTAAAACATTCGACGCGCACAATTTCGATATAGATGGTGTACTTAAGATGCAAGCTTCAACTAGGCCTGGGTCAGCAAAACTGTTCGATATTGTAATAAAGGGAGGATTTATTACTCGCACAATTGAATATGCCTTCCAGGATGATAGCGCTACTTCAGACTGCACGGCACAATGCACCGCAGATGCTGAATGTATAGCTGCTGGTATCTTTGATCTTGTTGCCAGCGGTACAACGGTTCACTGCAATCTGTTTCATCATAGTGATGGCTTGAAGGTTAATTGGGAGCATATGTGTGGCGAAGCAATCCGCTATGATCCTAGCAGCGACTTATTTGCGTGCGAAAGTTACATGCAAGGGACTAGGATTTGGCTCAAAACTGACACAGCTCTTTAATAATTATTAAATATAAGCCGCAAATAAATCTGCAGGGCAACGCTTTTTCTTCATTGAAAACTGTGTGTCAATGGAATTTTTCAGAAGCTTTATGCTATTGGGAAGTCAGCCAAGGATAAAAGTTCTGATGAGCGTATTTTGATAAGGCAAACACAATCTAAGTTGGTTATCGAGATGATAAAAACGCTGCCTTGCCCGTCTCGGTCGTGATAAGTGGTGGTTGCCGTATTCCGAACGTTTAGAGCCGCCAGGACTTGTCCTCGTCAGGGGCCGCGTTTGTTATGTGCCAATCAATGCTATTAAGGATATTCTTAGGCCCGTAGCCGTGATTGAGCTTGCGAAATCAAGGGGGTTGCTGGATTAATTTCCGGATTTCGCAAGCTCACGGCTAAAACACTACGTGGGCCGCGCTGTACCCAAAGCGCTATGCGGGGTACGCTGATACAGGCTACAAGGTGCTTATCGTTGTTAAGTTAATGGCATTGATGTGCCAGCAGTAGGTGTATAGGCGAAGACTTTTCAGCCCTGCTGCGGGGCCCACAGTAATCCGGTAGCTTAAGTGTTTGGCAAAGGCAGTTAAGGTATAGAAAAAGCATCTCCATTCCAGTAAGCACTCTTTTTTACCATTTAAGATTCCCTTAAGGTAAGCCCTCTATTATCACTATCTGAATTTATCTTGGTTTTGAAGGAGGCAATGTCGAAATGGAAGGGGGTCGAGCGCTTATCGAAAAAATAGTTTGGCTATTTGAAGCTGCTGCTTTTTTTGGGAGGAGCTAAAGAAGGCAGAAAAACAAAAGCCGAGCTTAAAAAGCCCGGCTTTTGTTTTGACATATCCTGTGTCTGCTTGATTCCGTTCAAACTCGTACGTCCTGTGTACGCTTGCTATTATGCCAGTCTGCGGTTTTTTGAATAGAGGATATTGTGGTGAATAGTTGTGAGATATTGCTTACGAGACTAATACTTTCTGCTTATCTGTCCTGAACGATCTGTTTATTAGCCAACTGAATTTTCTCGAAATTGCTGCTGGATTTCTTCGATTTTCTGCCGGTTTTTCTCCAATGCCTGCACACATTGTGCGTCTAGTTGTATATTACTTAGTTCGTGTAATTTGCTAAAAGCTTCATCATTGCTCCAGGCTTGCTTGTAAGGGCGGCTGCTGGTTAGGGCGTCGAATACGTCAGCTACGGCAACAATGCGTGCTTCCAGTGGGATTTCTTTGGCACCCAGGTGTTTAGGGTAGCCGTTGCCGTTTACGGCTTCGTGGTGATAGAGCACAATATTGCGCAACATGTCGATATGGGTGATGCCTTCCAAACCGTAGTTTTGTATCAAACCTTCAATGATTTGAAAGCCTTTGGTGGTGTGACTTTTCATGATCTCAAACTCGGTTTCACTGAGCTTGCGTGGCTTGAGCAGGATCTCGTCGGGAATGCCAATTTTACCCAGATCATGCAGTGGCGCAAAAAGAAACAGGTGTTCAATAAAATCGTCACTAAATTGGTGTTTTTCCGCCATTTCATAGGCGATCAATCTGGCATAGCGAGACATGCGGTCAAGGTGGCCGCCGGTTTCAGGGTCGCGGCTATGGGTCATTGACTGGGCGGATTTAACCGTGGCCATCAGTGTTTGTAGCTTGGATAGCTCGTTAAAGACCAGCAGTGAAATCATATGGCCAATCATGTCCAGCTCGGTCAGTACCAGCTCCTTAAAAACTTCCTTTTTAACGGAATTGAAGAAGATAAAACCAAGAAAGATGCCCTCGGCAAACAGTGGCATGGTGTAGCTGGCCTGGTAGGGTGTTTGGCCCATGATTTTGGTGTGCCTGCCCTTGCCGTATTTAAACACTTCCATGTCATTGATGACTCGCGGCGTATTGCTCTCCAGGGTATCAAGCAGTGAAGGGCAGTCGGCCAGTTTGGTCTGGTAGTTGGACATCGACGTGCTCATCTTGCTGCTGTAGATAAAGGTACTGAGCTGATCCGTTGGGTGATCATAAAGCGCGATCGCAATGCGTTCGATATAGGGGTGCTGCTCCTTCACACGACCATGGAGAAATTGCAGCTTCTCGCCCAGAGGGCCTTGCTCTCCCAGGTGCGACAGACGATCCAAATGGTCATACATATGCTTCTACCTGATCTTGTTATTGCTGAACGCAAAGCAGTATAAGTGCATGAGCCGTTAATAATATGACTTTCGGAAGGGGTTTATCCAGTATTTCGATCAAATATTATGTGTTTAAAAATGTTGGCGAGCGGCAGTCAAAGTGATCGAAATTACTAATTTCCTTGTTAGAATGAAGAAATAAACCCAACAAATACAATAAGTTGTCGGGCGTTGAGACAGGCGTAAACCGTGTGCTAAGGCTAGGCGCCAGCCGCTTTTAGTATTTCAGCGTACTCTTTGCCATGGCGGTGCTGCTTAACGATGCTTAAAATCGTTTCTCCTGCTGCGTTGGTGGTATTCAGCGGGCGATTTTGCTGGCAGAAGAAACCGATAAATAAGTCAAAATCGTTGGCGCGCATACTTTGGTAGGCGGTTAGCAGGGTGTGAAAGTCATTGTCGAGCCCTTCAACGGACTTGAGCTCAAGAAAGCTTTTGACACGTTCCTCTGTCCAGACTTCATCGAGTACCTTTTCTTTATCTTTTTTTAGCATGGATAAGCTCCTGATTTATGAGTCCAGTTTTTTCTGCAATATTTGATTGACCTGGCTGGGGTTGGCTTTCCCCTTGGAGGCCTGCATAACCCTGCCGACCAGCGCGTTAAATTTTTTCTTTCTTTTCTTTTCGACTTCCTCGCCGAGGTAATCATCAACCATGGCCTGGTTGGCGCTCAGTACCTCCTCCACCATGGCCTCAATAGCCCCGCTGTCGCTGACTTGCTTCAGGCCTTTTGCCTCAATAATGGTGTCGGCGCTGCCCTCACCATTCCACATGGCCTCGAACACCTGCTTGGCGATTTTGCCGGAGATGGTATTGTCCTTAATGCGAGAGATCAGCTCTGCCAGTTGCTTGGCGCTGATCGGGCAATGTTCGATATTGATGTCATGGTTGTTGAGGCTGGCGGAGAGCTCACCCATTAACCAGTTGGCGGCCAGTTTGGCATCCCCGCAGGCTTGGCTAAGCGCCTCAAAATAATCGGCGGTTGCGCGATCGGCGGTGAGCATGTTGGCATCATAAGCCGATAAGGCGTAGCTGCTAACAAAACGCGCTTTTTTGGCCTCCGGCAATTCTGGCAGATTTTCTCTTAACTCGTTGATGTAAGAGGCGTCAATACTGATAGGTAATAAGTCAGGGCAAGGGAAGTAACGGTAGTCATTGGCCTCTTCCTTGGAGCGCATCGAGCGGGAGATATTTTTATCGCTGTCATAGAGGCGAGTTTCCTGGGCGATGCTGCCGCCGTCTTCAATCAAATCGATCTGTCGTTCCACTTCCAGTTTTATCGCCCTTTCCATAAAGCGGAACGAGTTGAGGTTTTTGGTTTCGGTGCGGGTGCCTAGCTCTTCAGTACCCTTTGGTCGCACGGAAATATTAACATCAAAGCGCATCGAGCCCTGAGACATATCACCATCAGAGATGCCCAGGCAGGTGACAATCGAGTGTAGTTTTTTGGCAAAAGCAATGGCCTCTTCCGAGGTGCGCATATCGGGCTCTGAGACGATTTCTATCAGTGGAGTGCCCGCACGGTTCAAATCAATTCCAGACATGCCGTGAAAATCTTCATGCAGCGACTTGCCGGCATCTTCTTCAAGGTGGGCGTGGTGAATGCGTATCTGCTTGCAGCTACCATCATCAAGTTGTACTTCAATCAGGCCGGGGCCGACAATAGGCTCGTCAAGCTGGGTGGTTTGATAACCCTTGGGCAGGTCGGGGTAGAAATAATTTTTACGATCAAAAACAGAGCGTTGGTTAATGTCGGCATCAATGGCGAGGCCAAACATAATGGCATAACGCAAGGCTTGTTCATTCAAAACCGGTAGTGTGCCGGGCATGGCCAAGTCAACGGCGCAGGCTTGTGTGTTCGGGGCGGCGCCAAAGCGGGTGGAGCTACCGGAGAAAATTTTTGATTGAGTGGCCAGCTGGACGTGCACTTCCAGACCAATAACAGTTTCCCATTCCATCTCTTATACCTCGCTGTTCTGCTTGTGGGCGGCCGGTGGCGTTTGCTGGTGCCAGTCACTTTCCTGTTGGTAGCGGTGGGCGATATTCAGCAATTTGGCTTCCTCAAAATAGTTGCCAATCAGTTGCAGGCCTATTGGCTTGCCTTCGGTCAGGCCGGCGGGTATGGAAAGGCCGGGCAAGCCAGCCAGATTGACGGAGATGGTATAGATATCTTCCAGATACATGGTGACGGGATCATTGGATTTTTCGCCCAGTTTAAAAGCCGGTGAAGGGGTAGTTGGCCCCATAATGACATCGACCTGCTCAAAGGCGCTGATAAAATCATTTTTGATCAGGCGGCGAATACACTGTGCTTTTTTGTAGTAGGCATCGTAATAGCCGGCGGATAGTGCGTAGGCACCAATTAAGATGCGTCGTTTGACTTCATCGCCAAACCCCTCCGCACGACTACGGCTGTATAGGTCATTGAGATCCTGGGGGTTATCGCAGCGATAACCGTAGCGTACACCATCAAAGCGGGACAGATTGGCGGACGCTTCTGCGGGGGCAATAACATAATAGGCTGGTATCGCCAGTTCAGTATGAGGAAGGCTGATTTCCTTGATGCTAGCACCGAGTGTTTCATAAACTTTAATGGCCTGTTCAACGGCTTTTTGGATGTCGCTGTCTAAACCTTCGCCAAAATATTCTTTCGGCAGTCCGATGCGCAAGCCCTCAATGCTGTCATTTAGCGTGAGACTGTAGTCGGGAACCGGCTTGTCGATGCAGGTGGAGTCCTGGGGATCAAAACCTGCCATTACATTTAACAGCAGGGCGGCATCTTGCGCGCTTCGCCCCATGGGTCCGCCTTGGTCAAGGCTGGAGGCGAAGGCGATCATGCCGTAACGCGAGACCCGGCCGTAGGTGGGTTTCAGGCCAGTAAGGCCACATAAGGCGGCGGGCTGGCGAATGGAGCCGCCGGTATCAGTGCCGGTGGCGGCCGGTGCCAGTTGAGCGGCTACAGCGGCAGCGGGTCCGCCGGATGAGCCGCCGGGAACACATTCCATTTTCCAGGGGTTTTTGACCAGGCCATAAAAGCTGCTTTCGTTGGAGGAGCCCATGGCGAACTCATCCATATTGGTTTTTCCCAGACTGACACTGCCGGCCTGCTGAAAGTGCTTGATGACGGTGGCATCGTAGGGAGGGATAAAATTGTCGAGCATCTTTGAGCCACAGCTGGTACGGGTGCCCTGGGTGCAAAAGATATCTTTGTGGGCGATGGGGATGCCACACAGCATGGGTGTATCACCCTTTGCCAGGCGAAGGTCGGCTTGTGCCGCCTGCTGGAGTGCCTGCTCCGCGGTAACGGAGATAAAACTATTATAGTTACCATCGAGCTGCTCAATACGCTGCAGGTAGTGTTGCGTCAGCTCTTTGCTGGAGTAGTCGCCTTTGCGTAAGCCCTGGGCCAGTTCGGCAATGGATTGGGTATGCATTCGGAGGGTGTTCCTGTTAGTGATGCTAATTCGGTTGTTTTTGCTTGTTGCTTGAATGGTTTACAGCAAGCCTCGCAAGGTAAGCGAGGTTTATTGGCAAATTTTTGACAATAAACGACTATTCAATGACCTTGGGTACCAGATATAAGCCATCTTCTGTTTGCGGAGCGATCTGTTGAAATGCTTCGCGTTGATCTTCTTCGGTGACTTTGTCACAACGTAAGCGCTGGATGGCATCCAGTGGGTGTGCCATGGGCTCAATATCGTCGGTTTTAACCAATTGCATCTTATCGACAAGAGCAAGAATGTCGCAGATACTGCTGGTGATCTCGGGGATGCTGTTTTCATCGAGCTTGATGCGAGCCAGGGTTGCGATCTTTTCAATGTCAGAGCGGTCAACCGCCATGGTGAATCTCCAGATTTATCGGGTTAGCCCGAGGTCGTTTGCCTATGCAGGTTTGTATTGTCTGCTGCATCGTCTGCTATTTAGTGCCCATCCAGAAATTGCTAATTTTCGAAAATCAAGTCCGGTCATGGCCAACACAAATCTAGCTCCTAGGCCTTTTCAAGGCCTTTAAGTCGCTAGATTTGCGTTGGCCAGGATCTCTTTGTCTAATTTCTGGTTGGGCACTAATTAAGGATGCCCTGAGCAAATCTGACTGAAGAGACCCCTAAAAAATCGTCGGATAAAACGCCCCGACCAGCCCACAAATGCAGAGTCTGCTTTCGGTGGTATACTCATCGTTTAACCTAGGTTTAACTAAATCAACTCCGTGGAGCAGCAGCTTGCACTCACTCGAATGGTTTATCCCGCAACTTAGCCAGACCCAGTGGCTGATCCACGGCACTATTTTTATTGTTAATATCAGCCTGCTGCTGTTTGCTCGACCCATTCTTAATTTAATTGAGTCTGACCGCGACAATGACATCAAGCTGAAAATCTT
>JAUXDF010000343.1 GCA_030618505.1 Spongiibacteraceae bacterium
GTTGTTGATCTTTGTTCTGGCGTGGGTGGCCCATGGGAGAAGCTCATTCAATCTTCTTCAGCCAGACAAGCACAGATTGAAAAAGTTACCTTAACTGACCTGTTTCCTCATCCTGAAGCCTATGCGCGTATCGGTAAAAATACTCAAGGTAATATTGAATATTCCGATCAAGCAGTCGATGCCACGAATGTGCCTGAAAATTTCAACGGCTTTCGCACACTGTTCGCTTCTTTCCATCATTTTCAACCAGAACTCGCCCAGGGAATTTTAGACGATGCGGTAAAAAAACAGGAGGGTATTGGCATATTTGAAATGACTGACCGTTCCTGGGCGGCGGTGATCGGGATTTTTCTGTCTTCGCTTATTTCACCGTTTATACTGGTGCCATTTATCCGGCCATTTAGCTGGCAAGCGCTCTTTTGGACCTACATCATTCCCGCCACATCCTTTGTCGCTGCCTTCGACGGTGCAGTCTCCTGCCTGAGAACCTACTCACCGCAAGAAATGATTGAACTGGTGGAAAACTTGAATGAAAGTGATTACCTATGGGACATTGGCAAAATACGAGAGCCATATAGCCCCTTTGTCATTAGCTATTTGATCGGCCACCCAAAGTTAGAGACCTGTCGGGTTTAACGCTGTTCTGCTGGCAGACTGTTATAAAGTGCTTTTACTTTCTCTTCGCCGTATTTTCGCTCCAGGCGTCTGACAATAAAATGCCCTCGAGCCATCTCCTGAAAGTGGCCTATAAAAAGCGTATTAATAATGGATCCCCCTGCCGCACCGATGGCGGGAACTGTTTGCGCCGCAGCTTTTTGAGTCACCTGCACACCAAAACGCTCAGCAATTTTTGTTATAAATTTAACCAGTGCCGGTGCGGATTTATCACTAACACCTTTTCTGGCAATAAACCCTGCAGCCTCCGTAACGGATTTTGCCAAAGCAGAGCGGACCGCAAAATATCCTGATTCAGCGCCGTTATCAGTTTCACTTTTTCCCCCAAGCGCAAAGACCTGCAAACACGCCAGTCGGGTCTCGATAGATTCAATCGACTCACCCTCACTCCTCGCCACGTCCGCAATCGAGCGCAACATAATCGATGTTGAAATAGGTAGCTCAACCGTGATTGCTGCCACACCAAAGAATCCGCCGACACCACCACTCAATGCCGCGCCCAGGGTGTGCAAAAGATTAGAGGACTCTGCACCAGGGATATCTTTCATGGTAAAGGTAGCCGCCTCAGAGGCTTTCATTAAAGCCGTCTGAGTGACTTCGGTAATATTTTTATTCCAGCTATCGGGTAATAACTCCAGCCCTTTTTCAATTGGCGTACCAATAAAATCACTCATCCGAGCGGCCAGCCCCGGATTTTCCAAAAGGTTTTTTGCACCTTGCAGCTCTTCGATGTCCTGCTCAGTAAAACGCATTCAAAAAACCCTCTTTAGTACTCATATTACAGAGCCGTTGCTACCCTCATTGCATCCCTTGTCGCACCCGCTATCAAGCCCATACCCGTACAATCACCAATCGCATACACCTCCGGCACCACGGTTTTAAGCGCATCGTATAATGAGGTATCCGCTACCGGCTCGCCAGCAAGAATAACAGTATCACCCGGCACCAAATGCTCCACAGCCATTTTATTCTCAATCAGCACTCCCTGCTGAGTAATCCGCTTGACGGTAATGTTGGTATTAATAACCACCGATAGCTCATCCAGGCGATCCATATGATCAGAGCGGCGCCTCACGCCAACTTCCGGTGCCAGCCTGTCACCCTCGTCAATCAGGCAAACCTTGCGCCCACGCTTAGCCATAAATTCTGCCAGCTCCAATGCAGCCAGATCAGCTCCGACGATCACCACCTTTTTGCCTACAGGCATCCAGAGCTGGCTAGCCCTGCGCAATAAAGCTGGCGTAATAACTCGCTGCAAAACGGGCCCTGTCATCTTTAACAGTGATGACATCCAGCCAGGCAAGGTTCTGCCAGCAAGATCATTATTGATCTCACCAGCCAGTATCGCCCTTAATTGGGAGCCGCTATAAACATGGGAAAGGTTATTGCCGGGCACTGCTATGTTATGCACTTTTGCACCCGTCGCAACGATAACGGCCGCCGGAGAAATACTACGAACAAAATCCGGTGTCACTTCCTGACCGAGGCGAATATCAATCGGCAGCGCTTTCATCTGCGTCAAAAGAAATCGCAAAAAATGCTCATTATCTTCATGAACGGCCGAGGCCAGGGTTAACGAACCACCCAGCCGCTTTGCCTTATCGCAAAGTATGACACGATGACCACGCAAGGCAGCAACACGCGCAGCTTCCATGCCCGCCGCACCGGTGCCTACCACCAGAACGGTTTTGATTGTTTCAGCAGGCTCAATCTTCAGCTCAATCTCCCGGCCAGCGCGAGCATTTACTGCACAGTTCATATCGTTAAGAGCCAAGGTATCAATACAGTTCTGACAAGAGATACAACGACGAATATCCTCATAACGACCTTGTAATGCCTTGTTAGGTAACTCCGGGTCAGCCAGGAACGGTCGCCCCATCACAATCATATCCGCCTGCTCATTTTGCAGAATCTCTTCGGCCAGACGCGGATCATGAATTCGCCCCACCACCATCACTGGCACATCAACAACTTGCTTTAAAGCCTGCGCCTGTGCAACATTGTAACCATCAGCTATATCGGAGCCACAAATAGTCATGCTCGCTTCATGGTCTCCGGCATAACCGCCGGTCAGATGAAAAGCATCCACCCCCGCCTCGACCAGGCGTTGTGCCAGCTCCTGGGAATCATTAATTTCACGTCCACCCTTGAGCCGCTCAAAACCGGAGATTCGTAACGTCAGCGGAAAATCTCCGCCGGTGCTCTGCTTCATTCGCTGAATCACTTCCAGCAAAAGTCGCGCTCGCCCGGAGCGCTTGCCATAGCCATCACGACGCTTATTTCGCCAAGGTGAAAGAAAAGAGGCTAACAACATATACGCATGCGCTGCATGAAGCTCCATGCCATCATAACCCGCCTCCTTCGCCCGCCGTGCTGCCTGAGCGTATTGATCGATAATCCCCTCCAGCTCCTCCTCCGCAAGCTCCCGGCAAGGTGGCCGATTTCCCAAACCACAAACCGGCGATGCACCCACTGCATCAATATTTTCAACCCACATAGACATGGACTCTGGCCCCGGGTGGGTAATCTGGGGTTGCGCTTTGGCACCGTGGCGGTGTATTACCTCCAGCAATTTTTTATGCTGCTCCACATAGCGGTCTTCACCCAAACTCATTGAGTTCGTCTGGTAACGGTGTTTGCTATCCACCGTGCAAACCTCCACGGTGATCAAACCCACACCACCTCTTGCACGCGCCTCAAGATACTCCAGCAAACGCGGTGAGGGCTCCTGATCGCTAGTGCCGTAATTGGTGGTCATCGGCGCCATCACCAAGCGGTTTTTAAGCTGCATAGAACCGATGTTAATGGGGGAAAAGAGTTTCTGTGGGCCTGTCATAAGTGTGCTTCTCAAATAAAGAATATGTGAGTACTATTAGTAAAATTTGCTCGCTCGCTATTTTACATATGAATGGCACCCAGTTAAGCATAAAATTAATAATCCGTAGGCTGTATCGGTGTACCCCACATAGCGCTCTGGACGTAACCCTTCGAAATTCGGGGATGAATAAGGTACATCTCCTTGATTTCGCAAGCTCTATCACGGCTACAAACTATCCGTATAACTCAATATTACCAGTTGCTTATGTACGTGCATAGATAATAGTCGCCACACCTATCCTGCTTACAAAGCCCAGGCTCCCGCTCAATAAGACATCAGCAAAAATCTCCTACACCTAATTTTTCGACTTTTTTTGATCTGCCTGTGGCTGCTTATCAATTTTTCTAATGATTAAGGGTGACAGTAAAGATACACTGACAATCATAAAAATCTTAACACCTTACAGAACACAAGGTGCACGAC
>JAUXDF010000180.1 GCA_030618505.1 Spongiibacteraceae bacterium
TTCCCTAATTTGATAGTGACACGGACTTTTTCCAAGGCCTTTGGTTTGGCTGGCTTGCGAGTGGGCTACAGCATATCAAACCCGCAGGTGGCGGATCTGCTTAACCGTGTGCGCGCCCCTTTTAATGTCAACTCGATGGCTTTAGTGGCGGCGAATGCAGTATTGGGGGATGCCCAATACCTGACGGAGAGTCGGCGCGTAAATGCTGAGGGAATGGCTCAGCTTGAAGCGGGTCTAAAAAAGCTGGGGCTATCATTTATACCCTCGGCAGGTAATTTTATTGCTGTGGATTTTGCTGGCGGGGTGTTATCTGCTGCAGAGATCTATCAGCGGCTATTGGCGCAGGGTGTTATCGTACGGCCTGTGGGAGTTTATCAGATGCCCAATCATTTAAGGGTGTCGATAGGCTTGGCGGAAGAAAATCAATTTTTTCTCGATGCATTGGCAAGGGTGCTGGGATAACCATGTCTACAAAACAGCTAATCAATCGTATGGTGATTTTGGGTTTGGGCTTGATTGGCGGCTCCTTGGCTAAGGCGGCGAAAGAGCGTGGCCTGGTTGCTGAAGTGGTGGCCTGGGGGCATCGAGAAGCATCTTTAAAGCTGGGTGTTGAGCTGGGAATTATTGACCGCTACAGTCTTGAATTGAGCGAAGCGGTAGCCGGTGCGGATATTATTGTTATCGCAACGCCCACACAGATTTCCGAAAAGATGATTCATCAGTTGGCCGATATTGGAGTGGGTGACTGTATTATTACCGATGTGGCTAGCGTTAAAGGAAATTTGGTCGCTGCCGCCGAGGCAGCTTTTGGGCGCGTGCCTGCGAGAATGGTTCTGGCGCACCCTATCGCTGGTTCTGAAAAAAGCAGTGTGACTGCGGCTAAAGCGGATCTTTATGAAAACCATCGGGTGATCCTGACTCCCAACGAACAGACCGACCCGGCCGCTTTGTCGCTGGTGACAACACTTTGGCAGGCTGTGGGTGCCGAGGTGGTGAGCATGGCGGTGGATGAGCATGACCACGTGCTGGCAGCCACCAGTCATTTGCCCCATGTATTGGCTTATTCTCTGGTTGATGCCCTTGTCACTATGGAGGATCGTCGGGAAGTGTTTCGATTTGCTGCTGGTGGTTTGCGTGACTTTACCCGAATTGCTTCCAGTAGCCCGCAAATGTGGCAGGAGATAGTGATGGCCAACCGCGAGGCGGTGCTGGAGTCAATAGAGGGTTTTCTGAGTCATTTGAATACGCTTAAGGATCATATTGCCGAAGGTGACGATCAGCAAATAATGGAAATATTTACCCGCGCAAAAGCGGCAAGAGATGATTTTACCGAGATGCTTGCAAGCACCAACGCGACACGCAAGCCTTAAAAAACCAAAGTAACACAAACAACAGCACTAATTTCGGAACTCCACATGTCTGCATCAAATAACGCCCAGGGCGAGCAAGCCGTGACTTATATTGCCCAAAGCGGCGGCCCCATTGAGGGCTCTGTGCGTGTGCCTGGTGATAAGTCGATTTCACACCGCTCGATTATGCTGGGTGCGCTGGCCAAAGGTACAACGACTGTTGAGGGTTTTTTGGAAGGAGAGGACGCACTGGCGACACTTAATGCCTTTCGTTCGATGGGAGTCAATATTGAAGGGCCGGAGCAGGGGCGTGTGATCATTCACGGTGTGGGGATTAATGGTTTGCAAGCACCAGAGGGGCCACTTGATTTGGGTAACTCAGGAACCTCGATGCGGCTGCTTTCTGGTCTGCTCGCTGGCCAATCATTTGATAGTGAACTGACAGGCGATGGCTCGCTGTCAACGCGACCTATGCGTCGTGTCACCGTACCTTTGGCGCAAATGGGCGCAGAAATTGAAACGGCTGAAGGTGGTACGCCGCCCCTGCGGATTAAAGGCGGTGCGGTGTTGAAGGGCTTTGAGTACGACATGCCAATCGCCAGTGCACAGGTTAAATCCTGTCTTTTGCTGGCTGGCCTTTATGCTGATGGGGAAACTGCGGTTATAGAGCCGGCGCCGACCCGGGATCATACCGAAAGAATGTTGCGTGGTTTTGGTTATCAGGTGTCTGTTAATGCCCAGAGGGCTTCGTTACTCGGTGGCGGTCAGTTGCAGTCAACAGAAATTGAAGTGCCTGCAGATATATCATCGGCTGCATTTTTTATGGTGGCGGCAAGTATTTGTCCCGGCTCTGATCTGTTGCTTGAGCATGTTGGCATTAACCCAACGCGGATCGGTGTGATTAATATTCTTAAGGCTATGGGTGCGGATATTGAATTACTTAATAGTAGAGAGGTTGGCGGTGAGCCGGTAGCGGATATTCGCGTGCGTTATGCGCCACTGAAAGGTATTAGTATTCCTGAGGATCAGGTGCCGCTGGCGATTGATGAGTTTCCGGTTTTATTTATTGCTGCCGCCTGTGCTGAGGGAAAAACGGTGCTTACCGGGGCTGAGGAACTTCGAGTTAAAGAGTCTGATCGTATTCAGGTTATGGCGGATGGATTAAAGGTTTTGGGTGTTGATATTGAGCCGACAGAGGATGGCGCTGTTATTTGTGGCGGACAGTCCATTGGTGGTGGTGAAGTGGTCAGTCACGGCGATCACCGCATTGCAATGGCGTTTGCGGTAGCGGCGCTGCGTGCGGGGGGCAAAATCACTATTCGCGATTGTGCCAATGTCGCCACTTCTTTTCCCAATTTCATCGCTTTGGCTAATCAGGTGGGGTTTAATCTGCTTGTTGAATAATTATTGGGTTGTTGTTTTCAAGCTGTCTAGGGTTTCTATCTAAGGTTTAAATATACGTGAACAAAAAGAAAATATTGCCAGTTGTTACTATTGATGGACCTGGTGGCTCAGGTAAAGGGACGATCAGTCAATTGCTGGCGGACAGATTGGGCTGGCATATGCTCGATAGTGGCGCTCTTTATCGCCTGTTGGCTCAAGCGGCTGTGAGTCATGCCGTAGCGCTCGACGATGCCGAGGCCTTGAAAGTATTGGCGATTAATCTGGATGTTCAGTTTGTTGCGGCTAGTACACCCTCTGGAGAAAGCGGGGTTTTACTTGAAGGCAACGACGTGTCTCGGATTATCAGAACGGAAGGTATTGGCAGTATGGCCTCGCAGGTGGCTGCTTTGCCCTTGGTCAGAGGTGCACTGTTAGAGCGGCAGCGGGCTTTTTTGCAGCCCCCCGGGTTGGTGGCAGACGGGCGAGATATGGGGACCGTGGTGTTTTCGGATGCCCCCTTAAAGATCTATCTCACCGCCAGCGCTGAAGAACGTGCACAGCGTCGATTTAAGCAGTTGAAAGATAAGGGTGAAAGTGTTAGTCTCGCCGCGCTTTTAGAGGACATCAAGGCACGCGATCATCGCGATATGAATCGCGCCACTGCTCCTCTAAAACCTGCAGACGATGCGGTCGTGCTGGATAGTACCTCGATGACAATAAATCAAGTGCTTGATTATATTGTGAAAGAGCTTGAAGGAAGGCAGTTAACGTAGTTTGTAGTTGAATAGGCGCTTGTCTTTGGCTGGAAACCAGCTTGGCTTTAGACGGGTAATTTATGAATGGCCCATGTTTGCTGGAGGCATGGTTGCAATGACGGTTCTTTGTTTCACCGTCTATTTACAGGTATTTTACTAATGAGCGATAGCTTTGCGGATCTCTTCGAAGAAAGTTTAAAAACCCTTGATATGAAACCCGGATCAATTGTTACTGGTGTAATAATTGATATTGATAGTGAGTGGGTTACTGTACACGCTGGATTGAAATCTGAAGGCGTTATTCCTCGCAGCGAGTTTATTGATGAAAAAGGCGAGTTGGGCTTGGAAATAGGTGATGAGGTGCAGGTTGCACTGGAAGCTGTAGAAGATGGTTTCGGTGAAACCAAGCTGTCACGTGAAAAAGCCAAGCGTGCTGAAGCGTGGATCAGTCTTGAGAAAGCGTATGAAGCTGAAGAAGTGGTTACCGGTATTATTAATGGCAAGGTTAAAGGTGGATTTACCGTTGATGTAAACACTATTCGCGCCTTCCTGCCAGGTTCATTGGTTGATGTTCGTCCTGTTCGTGAAACGACTCACCTTGAAGGTAAGCCGTTGGAATTTAAAGTTATTAAGCTGGATCAAAAGCGTAATAACGTGGTTGTATCGCGTCGGGCTGTGATGGAAGAAGCTAACAGCGCTGAGCGTGATGCCTTGTTGGCCACCTTGCAAGAAGGTATGGCAATTAAAGGTATCGTTAAGAATTTGACCGATTACGGCGCCTTTGTTGATTTAGGTGGTGTTGATGGTCTGTTGCACATCACCGATATGGCCTGGAAGCGAATCAAGCATCCGAGCGAAATCGTCAATGTTGGCGACGAGATTGATGTTAAAGTCCTTAAGTTTGACCGTGAGCGCAATCGTGTTTCCCTTGGCCTGAAGCAGTTGGGTGAAGATCCATGGATTGAAGTCACTAATCGCTATCCAGAGGGTGCAAGAGCTACTGCACGCGTTACAAATCTGACTGATTACGGTTGTTTTGCCGAACTGGAAGAAGGCGTTGAGGGTCTGGTTCACGTTTCTGAAATGGATTGGACTAACAAGAATGTACATCCTTCAAAAATCGTTAATGTAGGTGACGAAGTTGAAGTAATGGTTCTGGATATTGACGAAGAGCGTCGTCGTATTTCTTTGGGTATCAAGCAGTGTCAGCAGAACCCATGGGATGCATTTGGCGAGAAGAGTGTTAAAGGCGATAAGATTTCCGGTACCATCAAGTCCATTACTGATTTTGGTATCTTTATTGGCCTTGACGGCAATATCGACGGCCTGGTTCATCTGTCTGATATCTCTTGGCAGGAAACTGGCGAAGAGGCTGTTCGCAAGTACAAGAAAGGCGATGAGATTGAAACTGTTATTCTTTCAATCGATCCAGAGCGTGAGCGTATTTCCTTGGGAATCAAGCAGTTGGATGAGGATCCATTCTCAGACTACGTCGCTGTCAACGACAAGGGAAGCATCGTTAATGGTGTGATCAAAGAAGTTGATGCCAAGGCCGCTGTTATCACCTTGAGTGATGATGTTGAGGGTGTGCTGAGAGCTTCCGAGATTAGCCGTGATAAGGTCGAAGATGCCCGCAATGTACTGAAGGACGGTGAGGCGATTGAAGTTAAGATCATCAGTGTTGATCGTAAGAATCGTGTTATCAGTCTGTCTGTTAAAGCGAAGGATTTTGATGACGAGAAAGAGGCTGTTAAAGTACTGAAAGAGAAGGAGCAGGAAGCTGCTGCCCCGGCTACAATTGGTGATTTGATCAAGGCTCAAATGCAAAATAAAGAGTAGTAACAAGCTCTTACAGAGGGCGGATTTGAAAAAATCCTCCTCTGTTTGCTAGACGTCAAGGTTCGGCTAGGCTATATTTTAACGACGAAGCTGGATTACAGAGCAGAAGTGGTTATGACAAAGTCCGAATTGATCGAGCGTATAGTGGCTAAACAGCAGCAGCTGTCGGCCAAGGACGTAGAGTTAGCGGTAAAAACTATATTGGAGCAGATGTCACAAACATTGGCATCGGGCAGTCGTATAGAGATACGGGGATTTGGTAGTTTTTCTCTGCATTATCGTGCGCCTCGCAAGGGTCGAAACCCAAAGACGGGTGATGCGGTGCAGTTGGCAGGGAAGTACGTGCCTCATTTCAAACCCGGAAAGGAGATGAGAGAGCGGGTTAACGCCAGCATGCAAGCTGGCAGTTAGTCTGTATCTTTTGATATCTGATTATTTAAAACGGTGTGGCCTGTGGTCATGCCGTTTTTTACTATCTGGAAACTGTGCTGGAAATTAGTCGATATGGCTGTTGTTAAAAAAATTATTTATGTTGTTATATTTCTGGTCGTGCTGGTTTATGGCGCATTATTTGTAACGCAAAATTCCCAGTCTATTGCCTTAAATCCGGTGTTATTACCCGCAGCAGAATATAGTTTGTCAACGGTGGTGATTCTTGCTTTTAGTATCGGCGGGTTGCTGGGAATGTTGTTCAGTCTTTCCATGTATCTAAAATCCAAGGGGCAAACCGTTCAGCTCAGCCTGAAGCTTAGGTCGGCGGAAAAGGAGTTGTCAAAATTTCGTACTGTTGTGGTAAAAGATTGATTTCATGTGGGAATTCAGCCTCTTTGGTCTGTTATTTGTAGCCGTTGCAATTGGCTGGTACTTTGGCCGTAGTAGTAAAGTTACGCCCTCGCAAGACTCCTCTTCATCGCTCCCGCATTCATCCTATTATTATCAAGGCATAAACTACCTTCTCAACGAAGAGTCTGACGATGGTATTGAGGCTTTCATTCGCTCCTTGGAAGTGTCTAGTGAAACCTTGGAGCTTCATATTGAATTGGGTAATCTTCTTCGCCGCAGAGGGGAAGTGGATAAAGCGATTCGTATTCATCAAAACTTGCTGGCACGTCCGAGCTTGAGCAAGCAACATCTTAATAGTGCGCATCTTGAGTTGGCGCGTGATTATGTTTCTGCGGGTCTGCTCGATCGTGCTGAAAGATTGCTTAAGGAGCTGATCAGTGATTCCAGTGAGTTTCGTGAGCTTAGTCTGACGCTCCTTTTGGATATCTACCAGAAAGAAAAGGACTGGGATAAGGCGATAGTAACCGCCGAGGCACTCAAGCAAAAGTCACGCAGAAAACGCGATGGCAATGTTGGCCTTAATCTATCGGCGGCAATGGCTCATTTCTATTGTGAGCAAGCCGAAG
>JAUXDF010000212.1 GCA_030618505.1 Spongiibacteraceae bacterium
TCAATGCGGAACCGGTTCAAGTACTCGTAAAAGTTTTGTTTGGCACAATGATTAATAACAAAGCTGGCATCCTTTAGAGAAACACTAAGCGCCGCGGCAAGATCAGACAGTTTAAGGTCAGGATTTAAGAACAAGCGTTGATGGGCGAGCACTGAGTTAAGCGACTCAAAGAGAACTGCAGCTTGCTCATCCGTCAAACGTTGCTCATTCACGCTCTTGTTTTCTGGTTCTGGTTCCAGGTACCGCTGCTCTTCAGCTTGGTATATTTGCTCTGATTTTGTCGTCGAGCTATCCATATCTTTAAGGGGTAAAGGATCGTCCTTTAACCTGGCGGCCTGCCTCTGATACAAAAGCTCCTTAGATAGCTCAGGGTGAAACACCACAGGCTGCCTGAAGCCATAGAAAACAATGGATAACAGAAGTAGCAGTGAACTGCCAACGGCAAGCTCTCGGATAAAGCCTGAGAAAAAATCGATACCGACGACCGGGGCAATGACTAGAATCATAAGGACCATAATGGCTTGCAGGAAGATAATGACACACAGCAGCTTTAACCACGTTAGACTGACCGCCGCGTGGTTTGAATATTCCAGTTGTAGCCGCTTAGTGGAGTACCTAATGATACGTAGACTTAGGAAACTATAGGTGCAAGCTGATACCACAAAGGCCGACGCCAGAATCCACGGGGTAAGAAGTTCTGGGCTTGTAGCAAACTCTACTTGCTGCCACCAACGATGCGGCCGACTGCTGTCAACCGCAGGGGGTGCAAATAAAAAGAACGCGCTAATAATTGGCCATGGAAGAAAATGCAGGAGTTTTTGCCACAATTGCAATGCCTTAAAACCAGTAAGTGAGTAGGTGTACAAATACAGTAAAGGCCCTGTCAAAAAATAGGAGTGCAGCAAAATTGTAGAAAGGTTTGCATGACCAAGCGGATAGGGCGTATTGTCTAACGAGGTAACAGCAGTGGCAACCTGAACAATGACCAGACAGACAAGATAGAAATGTAGCTTTTGAGCTTGTCTACCCGAAAGTAAAATGGCAGCTAAAAGTGCTGCACTGAGCGCGGTAAGAAGCAGAGGAATCATTTCTTACGTCCTGTTTAATAGCAATATTTTTCATCGATCACAATAGCGAAATTTCCGCTACACCACACTGTAATCAATCATACCTGCTCACAGTGCAAAAAAACAAATAACCGCCTACTTTGCAGACTCAGTGTCGAGACTGCCCTTCGCTTACTAAAGACATCAGGGAGCCAATTAGGCTGCGCCACAGAAGGTTCATGAGCTTACGGGCTCCATCGATTCTCTTTGCGTCGCAGGGTGGTATTGACCGCTGTATCGATACCTAGTTCTTGCTTTTTGAGCAAAACCTGCCCACCACCTGATGCTTAATCTACAGGGCGATATAAACCCTTGCCAGTGATCAACGGCAGGTCTAATGCTGACATCATACCTGTCTTATGTTCCACTACGGCAGGAATCGCGTTAACGAGACGCGCTGCAGTCTGTATTACACCACCTACAGCGTGATCGCCACGACAGTCTTCCATATCCATCGAGATCTCCATTCGCGGTTCTCCTTCGATGATCACCTTATAACCTTTACCTTTCGGCCAGTCCGGGGCAATGTCATCGCATAACCGCGTTACGTGCTCAAGCACTATCGGTGTGCGGCCATCAACATAGCCTTTCACTTCAAAGCGCAGGGCTGCACAAGTGCCCTTCTCAATCATACCCGCGCTTGTTTCAATATCTCGCTCCGCAGGTCGACGCTCGTAAGTTTCCTGGATGTCATCCAACTCCAGACCAACACCGGCAGCAACTGCTCGAATAGTTCCGCCCCAGGCCAACGATAATATGCCGGGCTCTAGCAAATAAGGGGTATGATCCAATGGATAGCCGAAACCCATGATTTCGCGAACTGTATTGACCTGCTCGTAAGTAGCGTAGTTAACGATCTCCTGCATTCGAATATGACTCCAGTGCTCACTAAGACCAGAGAACATCAGGGGCATGGTGTCATTGGCAAAACCGGGATCGATTCCCGATGTTAGGAAACTGACTTGTTTTTCTTCGCAAGCATTTTTGATCGGGTCAATAAACTCAGGAATGGGGCAGACAGGGTACACCAGCATAACCATGGAAGACGACACTACGTTGATGCCAGCCTTGAGAATCATTTCCAGATCGCTCACAGCCTCCATCATACGATCCTCGGAACTGGCAGTATAACAAACACAATCCGCTCGACTTACTTCCAATAAGGTTTGGTAGTCCGTGGTGGCAATTACCCCGGTAGCTTCATCTAGCCCACACAGTTCAGCGGCGTCCTTCCCCGCCTTAGAATCGCTGTGGACCACGACACCCACCAGCTCCAGGTCAGGGTGATTGATAATCGCCCGCAGCGCATAACCACCCACATTGCCGGTACTCCATTGAATAACTTTATATGTCATCGATCCACCCCACCAATCAAAAGACTGCACTGACTAAAGGGGAACTTTACAGCAGCTTCATTGACTATATAATCTACTAAAGTCAATGTAATTAAGAATAATTACGCCTTCTGCGCTTACTTTGGAGGAACTCCTAGTGAATCATCGAGAGGAACAGAGTCAATTACGCAAGAAACGTATTCTCAAAGTTGCCGGTGAGCTTTTTCCCCGGCTTGGCTTTCGGCATACCTCTATGGATCTAGTGGCCCAGGAGGCCGATGTCTCCAAGGGATTGGTCTACTTCCTCTTTGGTAACAAAAAGGAACTATTTGAAGAGGTGCTTAAGCAGCAATTACAAATATGGATGGATGAAACCGCCCGTCTGGTGCAACTCCCTGCAGAACCATTAGAGAAAATCCAGCGCTCATTTACCGCTGTGTTTGAAATCTTTCGTGCCAACCCTATGCTCGGAGCTATTTTGGGTGATCAAACTGCGGAGCTTACCCGGTTTATCCCTGTGTTTAAGCGCATCCACAACAGTTGGCGCAAGTATTTAATAAAGCAGTTAGAGGAAGGAAAAGCAAGCGGTCAATTCCGACAAGATATGGATACTCATCGCACAGCAGATATAATTCATACTCTGCAACAAATCTACTTGGCTAGGAGCCTCGAAATCGTTCATGTCCCCGGGGCTGATGAACGACTTGTGGAGGAAGTAGGGCAATTTATTGCCAATGCTGTTATGGCCCGGCAGCGAAGCTGAGACTTAACCGGATGGTCGCGATTCTATAAAACATAAGGAATGATGACTTTGCGTTCTTTTGGGTAATCTTCAAACTTCTCTTTATACCAACGATGTGACTGAAAGGCTCTCGGAATAAGGTTCGCAGCACTAATTGTAAGCACAAACATAGCTCCTAATGACCATGTTGCAATTGCAAAGCCCGTCCAGGCAACCAACTCAGTCAGGTAGCTTGCATTAGTAACATACTTGAACAATCCGCCTTTCGGTATGCGATAGACCTTCTCTCCCGACTGAACTTCATCGTGTGTACGTAAATTTCTAACAATTGCATCTGAGTGAACATTGAGAAAAAACCCGAAATAATAAATACTGATACCAATAACAAATTGAGGGCTAGTGAGCCAGTCTATTGTAAAGTGATCGCCAAGATCAGAAATAAACGTCGCATTGAGATATCCATGCATCACAGTCATAAGCCAGCCTGACAAGATGATAGTAATACTAAAACTCCCCTTGCTACCTTTGGGATTGCGAATAAGAAAAGGAAAAGCAAAACCACGATTACCGTAATGTATAAGCCATACAACAAGAAAAACCAAGGGTACCGTCTCCCAACAATTCCTCCCCTGAAAATAGAAATAAACAAAGCTCAACGTTGCGGGCAATTCCATAAGAAACCATCCCAAACCGGGAGAAATACTAATACCATATTTTTCTGATGCGAACCGACCATAGGGAGCTTTGACAAAAACACCTGCGATCACTACAAAAGCTACATAGCAAAATGCTGCAGTCAGTATCACATCGTATGTGTTATTTCCTGTATACCAGTCCATACTTTTTTTAGCCCTTATAAAAAAACATATTGTTCCATTTTTCATGACGAAACATGCCAATCCACAACCATCTATCAATTAAGGAAAGGTAACAACTAGGGAATTTTCTTTGGCTTTCTTACGACCATCAGACGCCCTAACAAGACACGACGATTACTGCGGCATAGGCGCGTATGTTTAGCAATAAGCTGAGGCAGGAAATATTATGTATTTGACAACACAAACACGCCTACAATGAATTTAAGCCAAAATAATGATTTACAGAACTACACATTCCAATACGATGGGTAATTCGCCTTATGAAAGCATTCAATCTTGTTCAAGGTTTCCAGCCTATCACGCGTTAACTGACTCTTACATACTTGATAGTCAATGAGCTTCACATAATATCAATCTGGTATACACAAGCAGCTTTGGGCTAAACCATCGATAGCAACTAACTCATCTACACAACGCCATTTTTTCGGGGCGACTGAACCCCAAGAAACGTGATTAATAGCAAAAGACATTCGATAGATGGACTGAGTGTTTATATACGTAATTAATTTGTAACAAGCGACTGGCTTGCCCTTCCTGCCGTCATCAAGCCTCCGTTACCAGTGGGACGATCTTCGAAAAAACTCGTATTCCACTTACGACATGGTTAGAGACTGCTTGGCATATGACAACGGCCAAAAATGGGTTATCCGCAAAGACGGTACAGCGCACATTGGGAACAAGTTACCGGACTTCATGGAAAATGTTTCATCAATATCGCATAGCCATGGTACGCAGTGAGCGAGAGCAATTATCTGGCATTGTAGAGATTGATGAGAGCTTGGTCGGTGGTGTAAAGCATGACGGCAAGCGAGGGCGCGGGTCAAGTAAAGAAATTGTGGTGATTGGCGTTGAGCTAAAAGAGCCGAAAGGGTTTGGGAGGGTACGGATGCGCCATATACCTGATGCATCCGGTGACACATTAGTCCCTTTTGTCTGTGACACTGTGAGGCTTCGTTCGATAGTACAAACCGATGGATGGGGTGGATACAATAAAGTGCAGGAAAAAGGTTATTTACACCAACCAATTATCCAGTCTTCAATGAGTGATCCTGCTCATGTTTCAATGCCTGGTGTTCATCGTGTGGCAAGTCTACTCAAGAGGTGGATTCTTGGTACACACCAAGGTTCGGTCAGCACACACCGACTCTTTCCTGTCATTAGCAAATCGAGAATATGCTCCCCATAATTTTTTTGATCCGTAGACCCATTGAATAACCGGTTTCGAGAACAAATCACACTACATGTAATAATCACCAGCGTCTGCATTGGGCGAAAACCAGACCGACAAATTGGGTTTTTGTCAGCAAGAACTGATCGTCCGTTATGTAGACATGATTACTCTCAATGAAATATTCAAGACTGACTGGTGAGGGAAATTTCCGGCCTACACGTATAGCTGCTTTGGACACAAAGCAGAATTAAGAAGATAATTATCAAAGAAGCAGTAGGCAGCAAACTATTATACATAGCGCAGCACCGATCAACGCAAATTCGGCTCACCAAGACAACTACGCAACCACCGTTCTACCACCATCCACAGAAATTATCTGCCCGGTAATATAGGGGGCGCTTTCGATTAAAAACAAAGCCGTCTGAGCGATATCCGTTTCACTGCCACTACGGGCAAGCGGAATACCTTGCAGTATTTTATCCTGCTGAGCCTGCGCGACTTCACTCTCACCTTCCGGCCACAAAATTGCACCGGGAGAGATGCCGTTAACTCTAATATCCGGGGCCAATTCTCTAGCAAGTGATTTTGTCATCATCGCCAAGCCAGCCTTGGCCATACAATATACACTGTGCTCTTTTAGTGGCCTTTGTGCATGGATATCAATCAGGTTGATGATGCAGCCGCTTTGTCGTTTTAATTCCTCTTTTAGTGCCTGAGCCAAAAAAAACGGGCCTTTAAGGTTGCTGCTAAACAGCTCATCCCAGTGCTGTTCTGTAGTACTACCGATTTTTGTGGGAAAGAAACTAGAGGCATTATTTATCAGCACATCCAATCTACCCCAGCATTGAAC
>JAUXDF010000288.1 GCA_030618505.1 Spongiibacteraceae bacterium
TTGCTGTCTATACTCGCTGATGCTACCTCAATAAAAATAATATCCTCGCACAGCAAACGTTTGTCCTGCCGATTGTCCGGGCACTGATCATTCATTTCGGACATATTAATTGCTCTCCCTTTAACCTGTAGCCTTAGCTTTTGTCTTGTCGCATACTGCCAACTACTTTAGCTAGCCGATCTTCAAAGTTTTCACCTAATTCAAGAATTCTGGCTTTTTTCTCCACCAGCAATTCAACAAGATCATTTCTTAAAAGCTCTGTCACCTTCAGACCATTACGATCGACAAAAATATATTTTCCCGTCGAATTAATTTTTACCGCCAAGGTACATTTGGTCGCCACACCATCACTGTTTGGAACCTCGACCCAAGCACCAATATTGATGGAATGCAGAGACAAGCGAGCCACTTTTCTGGCATCAATCGCCTCATTTTCACGTTGCACCTGCGCTTGTTGCTCTCGCTCAATCTCATCCAGGCGAGCCTGTTCAGCAGCCTCTTTTTCCGCCTGCGATTTTGCCAGCGCCAGCACCTCAGCCTCTAGCTTGGCCTTAGTCGCTGCAGCTGCCCTGGCCCGCTCCTCGGTAATCAATGCCTGCTGCTGCTTTATGCGCTGAGCCTCTAATACTCGCTCTTCTTCGGCCTTTCGAGACTGACGATCTCTGATCGCTTGCTGGTTCGTCTCAAATTCCTCCAGCACGGAGCGCGCCGTTTTCTGGTAAGCCATCATAAAACAAGGCTCATTGCTAATCGGCTTGGCGACATGGGTAGATAGACAAAAGGCCATATCTTCCAGCCCTTTTTGCAATACCTTTAGACCGTTACGGTTGACGAACAAGAGCTGGTCAGTCTCTGCAATTTTTGAAAGCAGTTTGCAACGAATGCTATCGCCGTCCTCATTGCTGTAGATGAGCCAACCGCCCTCCTCCAACTCCTCGGCCTTTTTGACCAGTTGCGCGCTAATTGTCGTGGCTATACCAGCCACCATATCTGGCGCTTCCAGGTAGGGCACTTCATTACATTCCAGCACTTCACCCTTTAATATTTGAATATGTGCCGCTTCAATTTGAGAAATAATTTCCTGATATTTTTCCGGCTTGTCGCTAATCAACTCAATGTGTTTACGAAACTCCTCACCCAACATCGGCACAATACTGTAGAGTTTTTGTCGAGCTTCATCACTGGTCGGCGCTTGAAAGGAAAATAGCAGCGTCGAAAATAATTTCTCTATCCCTTTTAAAACCTGTTGATCCGGCCCCTTTTGGATAACAAATAGTCTTAACTCATCCTGCCAAGGCCCGTGAAGAAACTGGATGAGATTTTTCGGCAGTAACTTCCCTGCCAAATTCTCATTAAGTATTGAAACAGCAACATGCTGCGCACGCCGTGCCCTGATCTGTCCAGCTTCAGTATCTAACAAGCGCTTTTCAAGTCGAACTACCCGCTGATTTTCTTTGTCTACAAAGGAGTTTAATTGCTCATAAGCTGTACTGAGCGCACTAAAATCGGTTTCAAACTGGTTTTTGATGAGTTCAACAAGCACAACAAGCTGTTTAAAATAACTTTCCCCGGCTCGCCCAAGTCCGCCGTACCAGGATCTTCCTGAAGCAATCAGCCGCTCGAAAAAAAGTCGTATAATATGGTTGCCTTCATTAACCAAATTCTCATCCAACAGCAAAGCCTTGGCAAAAGGTACACGTAATTGTAAAACAATATCTGACAAGCCCTGATCAAGCTCAGCCTCATCCAATAGCTGAAAAAAGAACCGGTCAACAAAAATGAGCCAGTGATAATCACCCTCAGTGAGTATAATTTTTTGATCCGCACTGGACCATTCCAAACCAGTGATAATCGTTTGGGTGGATTCCAGATCGCTGTGCTGAAGTTGATTAAGTGCGGAAAATAACTGTTCGCGAGTCAAAGCTTGGCTAGCCGGCTCACAGACAGCGGCCAGCTCATCTGCATCGGCAAGAAAGTGCATCAGTGATTTAAGCTGGGAGGCATCCCCGCTCAGTATTTTTTTTGTACTAATGGTCAGTTTTTGCTGCATAAAGCGCCTTAGAGAAGCAAAAAAATCAGCTAATGACAGCCGACAATCTATTAAGACTAGACCATATTGGGCGCTGCGGTAGTTATAAAATGTCTGACAATACTAATAATAACTCATCAACCAAATCAGTATGTCAGCAAAAAATGCGTAGACCTTTGTCTTAAGGGCTAGCCACCATGGAGACTGCTCGCGTGCCGCTTTGTCCTCGTGAGCCCGCTCGATGATATAAGCATGAATCGCTTCAACCTCAGCTTCGCTAAGCACATCGGAAAACCCCACCATGCCCAGTGCGCTAAGGTCACCATCATAAACAATGTTTTTAAAGGCATCGTGAAAATGACGCGGCAGGCGGCGCAAATCCGGCACTGCCTTGTTACTGACAACATTAAAACCGTGGCAACCATAACAATAGGTATGAAACAGTTTTTCTCCTTGCATGACAACTTCAGCACTGACATCAAGACGCGGAGGTGGATCGGCGTATTCATCCTCAATGGCTATCGGCGGCAAGTTAATATCACCACCGAGTTTGAAGGTCAAAATTCTGCTGTGTTTCGGAATGGACACGAACTCTGTACCAGAGCCCAAACCATAAGCACCTCCCCTGCCTACCAGCACAGTGATATATTGTTCGCCCTTAACGGTGAAGGTCACGGGGGGTGCCATCACACTGGTCTGTACGGGCATTTTCCAGAGATGCTCACCGGTGTCAGCCCGATAGGCAATAAAACGGCCATCAAAGGTTCCCTGAAATACCAGATTGCCCGCTGTCGTCAAAACACCGCCATTCCAGGGATCCTGATACTGCACCCGCCAACGCTCTTTCTGTAATACCGGGTCCCAGGCTGATAAATGACCACTGCTAATTTTCTTTGCAAGCACCTTACCAAACAACTGATCACCGGGCGGTGTCTGCAATTCCTTTACACCCAGGTTCCAATGCCCCGGCTCGTGCCGATAACTGTCTTGATCCTGGGCATCGTATAAAAAGGAGGATTCCATCGCCGGAATATAGACCAGCCCGGTATCCGGGTTATACGCCATCGGCTGCCAGTTATGAGCGCCCATTGATGAGGGTTTTATTAAACTGGCACCATTTTTCTGGTAGCTCGCTTTGGGGGTTTCAACCGGACGACCCGTTTGCAGGTCATAATGGCTTGCCCAGTTCACTTCAACATAGGGTTCTGCGGAAAGTAATTTGCCGCTAAGGCGGTCGATGACAAAGAAAAATCCGTTTTTGGGGGCGTGTAAAAGCACTTTTTTAAGCTCGCCGCCCAGTTCAATATCGGCAATGATAATGTGTTGGGTCGCGGTGTAATCGAAATTCTCCTGGGGTACTTCTTGAAAATGCCAAACGTACTTACCGTTGTCGGGATTGATAGCAACAATCGATGAGATGTAGAGATTATCGCCACCGCCGGGGCTGCGAATATCCCGATTCCAGGGTGAGCCATTACCGGTGCCAAAATACAGCAAATTTAATTCAGGGTCATAAACCATGGAGTCCCAGACGGTACCTCCACCACCGTATTCCCACCACTGGCCATTCCAGGTCTTTGCTGCCCTGGCGATTGCTTCGCTTTCAAAACCTTTTTCGGGGTCACCCGGCACCGTATAAAAACGCCAGAGCTGCTCACCACTATTGGCATCGTAGGCACTGAGATAACCACGCACACCAAAATCGGCACCGCCGTTACCGATAATAACCTTGCCTTTAATCACCCGTGGTGCGCCGGTAATGGTATAGGGGTATTTGGGATCCAGGGGGTGATCCAGCGTCATGGTTTCCCAGAGTTTGTTGCCATTACGCGCATCCAGTGCAATCAGCCGTCCGTCTAAGGTGGCGGAGAACACCTTGCCCTTCCAAACAGCCACGCCACGATTAACCACATCACAGCAAGCCATCTTGCCCCAATGGCGTGGCACTTTTGGATCATATTGCCACAGCAATTCACCCGTGAGCGCATCATGGGCATAAACAACACTCCAGACTCCGGTGCTAAACATCACCCCATCTATTACTATCGGGCTGGCTTCAAGGCCACGATTACCCTCAACATCGAAGTACCAGGCGAGCCCCAGATCAGCTACATTTTTATCATTGATTTGATCAAGGAGGCTATAACGTTGCTCCTGATAAGTTCTGCCGTGACTTAGCCAATTTCCCGGCTCCTCATCCGCCGCTAGCAGACGTGCATGATCAAGCGATGCGGTGGCTTTGCTAATATCCTCTACACTCAGGGCCCAGAGCGGGCTGGCTATCGTGAACAGCAGGTAAATTCGGCATATCAGTAAAAGGGAGTGAGGCATTAAGTATTCTCAATAAAAAAACCGGCAAGTCTATCAACGTCCATAGCCTTGAAAACTGTAAAATACTCCTTAATACTACACAAAGAATACGATGTTCAACAGCCGATAAAGCTCGTAACTAGTGCCCAACCAGAAACCGGAAGTTTTCGAAAATTAAGTCCGCTCCTGGCCAACGCAAGTCTAGCTCCTAGGCCTTTTCAAGGCCTTTAAGTCGCAAGATTTGCGTTGGCCAGGATCTCTTCGTCTAATTTCTGGATGGGCACTAACTAAAAAGACAACTACGCAAAG
>JAUXDF010000295.1 GCA_030618505.1 Spongiibacteraceae bacterium
GCACTGACAGTCAAATTATCATTCAGTACAATGCCTCTTCTTTGATTTACAAGCAGATAGCCTAAATGAAGACAACATCCACCGATTTACCGCTCCTGCTCAGCACTGAACAGCTCGCCGCAGTGCTTGATGCACCGCAGCATTCAGCACACGATTCAACAACGAACCTGCTGATTGTTGATGTTTCCAGCGCTGACAATTATGCCAAAGGTCATATTGCCGGTGCCGTTCACCTGCCACCCTCGGCGCTGATCTGCGGAATCAAACCGGCGATGGGTAAAATACCCGATCAACAAACCTTATCTGCACTATTCAGCCAACTGGGATTAAACGCCGACACACATGTGATTGCCTATGACGATGAAGGTGGCGGCTGGGCTGGACGACTGATCTGGACTCTCGATGCCATCGGCCATAAAAACTACTCTTATCTTGATGGTGGCATTCTGGCCTGGCGCGCTGAAAATCGAAAAACAGCAACAACAAGCAGTCGACCAAGCAGCAGTAATTTCAGTGTTAGTGAACTTGATCGTAGCGTTATTATTGATGCAGAAGAGCTGCTCGAATTACTCGGCGATAATGATATTTCTATTTGGGATGCCCGCTCAGAGGAAGAATATGCTGGCAACAAAGTGTTCGCACAACGTGGCGGCCACATACCCGGGGCAAAGAATTACGACTGGCTTGAACTGATGAACCAACAAGCTCAGTTACAACTACTGCCACTTGATGAAATTCAAAATCGATTGAATGCACTGGGCATCAGCCGAGAAAAACTACTGATCACCCACTGCCAGACTCATCATCGTTCCGGACTAAGTTATCTGGTCGCGAAACTTTTGGGCTACCCGCGCATCAAAGCCTATCATGGCTCCTGGTCAGAGTGGGGAAACCGCGACGATACACCTATTGAAACCGGGCTGTAAAAAACCACCTATCATTTGGAATGAAAATCACCCATGAAAAACCTGCTTTTTATCTGGCTGCAATACCTCTTACCCCAGCACCTACTTTCGCGATTGACGGGATGGTTTGCCGACAGCGATATCCCCTGGATAAAAAATAATTTAATTAAAATTTTTATTCGCCACTTCAATGTGGATATGAGCGAAGCCGAGCAAGCCATGCCCGTGCTTTACAAAAATTTTAATGCTTTTTTTACTCGAAAACTAAAGCCGGATGCTCGCCCGCTTGAAGGAGACGAAAATACCATAGTTTCTCCCGCCGATGGCGCTATCAGTCAAATTGGCGATATTAATAACGATAATATTATTCAGGCAAAAGGACAAGATTATAGCGCCACTACGCTGCTCGGCGGCGACCCTGATCTCGCCAGTCTTTTTACTGATGGCAAGTTTGTTACCATCTACCTTTCGCCAAAAGATTATCACCGTGTGCATATGCCCTACGGCGGAAAATTAAAAAAAATGATCTACATCCCCGGCGATTTATTTTCCGTTAATAATGTTACCGCTGAGAATGTCAGCAACCTGTTCGCCCGCAACGAACGCCTTGTTTGCCTATTTGAAACCGACAGGGGGCCGATGGCCATGGTATTGGTAGGGGCAATGATTGTTGCCGCTATAGAAACTGTTTGGGCGGGACAAATCACCCCATTACCACGAGACATTATCAGTACAGACTACAGCCAGCCAAGAGACAATATCCATCTCGGCAAAGGCGAGGAGATGGGGCGATTTAAACTGGGCTCTACTGTTATACTGCTGTTTGGCAAAGAACTGATGGATTGGGTAGATTCGCTGCCGGCACAATCGTCTGTAAAAATGGGTCAAGCTCTGGGAGAATTTCGGGTATGAAAATATTTCTAATGGTTATGCTCATCGGCTTCTTATCTGCACCGGGTTTTGCCGCACAAGATCACAGCATACATGAAATGACCCACCAGGAGGATAAAGAAAAAGCTGAAACGGCTGTGCACCACGGCTGGATTCGATTAATGCCCGCTGTTGCAAAAAGCTCAGCGGCCTATTTTGTCTTGCACAATTTCAGCGACAAAGATATCACACTTATCTCCGTATCCAGCCCCGTAGCCAAAAGCGTATCAATACATAACACGGTAACAGAAAACGGCACCAGCACAATGGAGCCAATCACAAAACTGCTTATCCCTGCAAATGGAAAAGTTATTTTTAATCCGGGAGCCAAGCATCTAATGCTAAGCGACCTGACTGCCCCCCTAAAGAAACAGCAAAAAGTGAATATGACCTTCAGATTTGACAGTGGAAAAGAACTACAGGCGACACTAACGGTAACTGCTGATGGTCAAAGCTATGAAATGAAAGATCATGACAAGCATCAGCAACATCATTAAAATCTATCACGGGATCAATCAGCCGGGAATCCGAGCATGACTCTTCGACAGATATTGCGCAAACCCTTCACTTCCAGCCCTTTCGCCAAAACTGTCGATCTGTCTGGAAAAAAGATGATTGTTACCGGTTCGAGCTCGGGCTCTCTGGGTTATGAAACCGCTAAACAATTAGCCTGCTGGGGCGCAACGGTTATCGTCACCACACGTAACAATAGCGATGATGTGGTAACGGCGCTTAAAAATGATTTAGAAAAACACAATATTCAGATTAAGCTGGATGGCCATAATCTGGACTTATCCGATTCTGCATCGGTAAACCAATTTACCCAGTGGTATGAACGCCTCCACGGTGATCGTTTAGATTGCCTGATCAATAATGCCGGAATTCACCTGGACTTAATGTCTAAATGGAAGGAGCCAAAGTTAACGGCGGATGGTTATGAAATTCATTGGCGAACCAATTATCTTGGCACTGTTCAGCTCACTAATAATTTTCTGCCTTTATTAAGAAAAACTGGCCGAAAATTTGGTGAAACCAGGGTCGTCAATGTTGTCTCTCAACTGCACAGTCGCGGCAGTAACAAACTGTTATTTGATGACAATAGAGCCTACGAATCCTGGCAGGCCTACGGCTTATCAAAGCTTGGCTTGATTCATTTTACTAATGAGCTTGATCGACGATTTTCCCAATCCGATAATCTAAAGAGCTACAGTCTTCACCCCGGCGGAAAAAGTGGCACTTATACCAATGTTGCCAACAAAGGTTTTGAGGGACACGCTATTATTGGCTTGATTCGTAAATTGGCCGCGCCCATAGAAAAATTATTTATGGCCAGCGCAGAAGAAGGTGCACAAACACAAATTTATTGTGCCACTGCAGCCGAAGCAATAAGTGCTCGCTATTACGTGAATTGCCAGATTGCCAAGGCGAGTGAAGACAGTAAAGATGCCCAGTCTGCTAGGCGCCTATGGCAAGCGACCGAAGAATGGCTTGAGCAGAATACTCCCTAAGCATTCGTCCTAACTTACTTTTTGAGTTCCAGCACATACTTTGCCACGGCTAAACGTACTTCTTTACTGAGGTAATTTTGCGGTGGCATTTCAGGATAATCGGGACGTTTTTTCACCGGGTCCGTAATATAATCCGCCAGCCCCTGCGGGTTATTTTCATATAAAGCCTGTATCACCACTATTGGTGGCCCGATCATTCTGCCGGTGTAAGTATGACAGCCTGAGCAAACACCAAGATAAGTAATTTTCCCACGCTCTTCATCTTTAATGACACGAGAAGCAACTGGTTCTGGTAACAAGTAGGTTTCAATGTTCGCAGTATTGGTAAAATCACACTCGGCAAAATCATCAATTCCTATTGTCACATAGCGATGGCGATTGATAATGCAACTGTCGCGACTCTCGCCCACCCGACCAATATCTATATTGCCTGTTTTAAATTCCGTTAACATCATCGCCTTGATTTCATCGATGGCGTCATAACCATTATTATCCATCAGATTATCCAGAATACTGATTTTATCTGAGTTGGGCTCTGACTCGGGGTCAATGGTAATGTTGCTGGCATGATGATGATCTGTAATCAAAATACCAATATTTTTATTATTGGAAATAATATTTTTTTCAATCACCACCTCATCAGCAGCCATCACCAAAATTCCGGTACCCGAGGGAATTCCCGCAACAGTTGAACCTGGCGCGGCAAAATTGACATGATTATTATCAACAATAAAATTATTGCGAATAATGACATCATAGGTGGTTTTTATCGGTAAACCCGGTGTTATAAAAGCCAGAATGCCTCCAGCATTATTGTGCACATAATTATTTTCGACAATGGCATGCCGGGAGTTTTCTATCTCGATGCCAGTAACACTTTCAAAGACATCGTTGTGGGCAACATGAATATTGTCACACATGCCCACATAGATCGCCGCATCTTCGATGCCGGACAATACATTGTGCTCAATCAGGCCATTTTTACCCAGCTGTGGAAAGATGCCATAAACACCGGTATCAATAACGATATTATTGCGTATTTCAAAATTATTGCCCGCCTGGCCCATAATGCCATTGCCCTTGTAGTGGGTGATTTTAAAATTCTCCACCACAATGTTATTTCCCGAATACAGGATGGCATCGTTTAGCTTACCGCCGCCCTCCATGATCGGCCACTTGCCCTGTTTGATAACGCCAATCAGGCGAATATTATCCTTATCAATATACACGGTCTCTTTGTAAGTGCCGGGCATCAC
>JAUXDF010000328.1 GCA_030618505.1 Spongiibacteraceae bacterium
GATATTCGTAGCTAGAGATGCGCAGTAAGTAATCCGTAAGGGTTTGACAGTGCAGTCATTACTTCGTGTAATGACTGCACTGTCTTTAAAATTCTGTAGGGCATTTCACGATGGGTGAATAGAGAGAGGTGTGTTGTGCAAAAAGAAAACGTCAAATCTGAAATAAAAACTTATCTTATTTCAGCGATTGCTGTATTGGCGATGATCATATCTACAGGCTGTTTCAAGCCAGTACTTTATGATCCAAAAGAAAACAGAATCTTGCACCATGTCGCATTAACGCCTGCAAACGTCGATGAAAGCATCCGTTTCTATAGGGACGGAATTGGTTTGAAAGTATTAATAGATATGGATCTAGATGGTAATTGGAGCGGAGTGTTCAATGCAAGATCCGATAAATTGAGATCCATTTTTTTAGGTGATCCAGATAGGCCGGGATCTGGTATTGTTGAGTTGGTTGTATTTGAAGGTGGCCATGATAAGCTCCCTGAGTTAACCGCGCCCGCCAATGGGTTTTTTCTTATCTCCTTTGTTGTGGATATAGACGAAACGTTGGCAAGACTTAAGGACTTGGGTTTTGCCAAGGATGTAGTTAAGCAAAATCCAATGCCTCCAATACCCACTGATATTGCTTTGGTTAGAGATCCCGATGGTGTTTGGGTCGAGCTCATACCTTTTGCTTTTTATGAGGCGGGAGCGAATCAGGATATATAGTGAGTGCTTATTCGGAAATGCGAACTGAACATCCTGCTCTGCTTAATACTCTTTAGGGAGTAAAGGGGAGGGGGAGTGCTTTTTCCGGGTGAGGTGGGGCAAAACCGGTAAGTTGGTTTGTTATCGCGCATTCTTGGAAGTTAACCTGTGAATTTTCAAAAGATAATACCCCGCAAATTTAGCATCTAACGGAATGTTTGTTTTCGAAGAATTTAATTTCGGATAGGTGCTAAATTCCATTTAGCACTATAACGAATACTCGTTATGATTAATCTAGATATAAGACCGTTTTATTTCCATTTCTTCTCCCAAATCTCTCTTTACCTCTAAATTTTTTCTGATCTCCCTTGTCAGGATGTGCTGGTGTAAACCTGGGTATTATTAAAGAGGTGTAATTATGATGCGCAAGTTATGCATCGGCGTTGCGCAGTTTGTTTTATCAATATATGATGTGCAATATATTTTATAGAAACGATTTGTGGTCGCGTAGTTACTAGCGTTATCTAGAGGGACGTGAGTGATTTTTACGGATCTCCGATCTTTATGAGAAATTAAATCGGGAATCTTCAATATTTCTGATTAGGAAAACAAAATTCCGTTTCAATTTTAATCGAATTAAATGATGGGTGTAGCGATATGTGGCAACGCAGCAGTAGTAATCAGCCAGCTTATGTTTGGGAAGCATTTTCATGATAATCACAAAAATGTCCATTGATGCAAAAGAACTTGGCGATCCCGCCTCTTCTATCTGGGAGCAAACAGTTGCCAAAAAAGTACCACTCTATCCTACTCCGGTGGCCATGCAACCGAGTAAATATATCGTCGGTAAATGGAAGGACGGTGAGTTCGGTATGACCACCGCCCTGGGCGTGCAGGCGCTTCATAACGGTGACGAAATTGCTTTTAGACTTGAATGGGAATCCGACGATGGCAAGCAAACCATCAGAGATAATGATGACTTCCCCGATGCAGCGGCATTGATGTTTCCCTTTAAAGAAGATGCCACCTTAATGAGCATGGGCTCAGAGGATAACCCGGTAAACGTCTGGCACTGGAAGGCACATCACCCCGAAGTCGCCCCCAGTAACGTCATCACCGGCATAGGCACCAGCGAAGTGGTGGAAAAAGGGGCGGTAATCACCCAGGCCTCCTATCAACAAGGCCGTTGGCAACTGGTGCTGCGCCGTAAGATGAATCTGTTCTCGTCTGAGGCTCCTGCTATTCAGTTCATCACTGGTAATAAATTAAAAGTCGCATTTGCGGTCTGGGCTGGCAGTAACAGCGAGCGCGGTGGACTAAAATCTTTTTCCCCCAATTGGCTTGAATTCGAATTATAGAGAGGTGTTCTGATGTCCATTGACCTAATTGGGCGAGAAATTAATGGCGTACTGCACAAACCCAAAAAACAACTGGCGATGGTATTTGACCTGAATAAATGCCTGGGTTGTCACACCTGTGCGATGTCCTGTAAAACCTTGTGGACCGATGGCGAAGGCCAAGAGGATATGTGGTGGAACGTGGTTAATACCATGCCGGGAAAGGGAACCCCAAAAGGCTGGGAAGATATGGGCGGTGGTTTTCAAAACGATGGCACGATGCGTCCGGGTCAGATTCCCAAAAAAGGCGAGCTGGGTGAAGCCTGGCAGTTTAACCAAAAGGATGTGTTCTACAACGCCTCCAACAAGGGTTCAGAAAAAGTACATCTAAAACCCACCGAAAAACCTGATTGGGGCCCTAACTGGGATGAAGACCAGGGTGCCGGTGAATACCCCAATGGTTATTATTTTTACCTGCCACGTATTTGCAACCACTGCACCCATCCCGCCTGCATTGAAGCCTGTCCGCGCGGTGCCATCTACAAGCGCGAAGAAGACGGTATCGTGCTGATTAATGAGGACCGCTGCAAAGGATTTCGCTTTTGTGTCGAGGCCTGTCCCTACAAACGTATCTATTTTAATCGCGTCAGGGAAGTCAGCCAAAAGTGCATATTTTGCTATCCGCGTGTTGAAAAAGGTGTAGCTCCCGCCTGCGCCCGACAATGCCCCGGACGCCTGCGTTTTGTCGGTTATCTCGATGATGAGGAAAGCCTGATTTACAAATTAGTACACAAATGGAAAGTGGCCTTGCCACTGCACAGTGAATACGGCACCCAACCCAATGTTTTTTATGTGCCGCCAATGTCACCGCCACAAATTGATGCCAACGGCCAGCTCAACTATGACGAGCCTCGAATTCCTACCGAATATTTGCGCGAGCTATTTGGCCCACGAGTCGATGAAGTGCTCGAGACGCTCTATGCGGAAATTGATAAAAAGCGCAATGGTGGAAAATCAGAATTGCTGGAAACGCTGATCGTTTATCAATGGCCAGAGCAAATATTCCCGGATCTTACGGTTGACCCTGCGACCCTTTAAATTTTTAAGCCCTGGCTGTCCAGGCTACGGAGATTTTAGCCATGCAAAATACCATGAGCCGTCGAAACTTTCTCAAAAACACCGGGATTGTTGGTCTGTCATTATCCATGAGCCAGCTAACTGCTTTAGGCGCTATTGCAGGAGAAAGCAGTGTAAGTCCATCGCTACGCCCTCGACCCGACTACAGTGGCTGGGAAGACATGTACCGCGAGGCCTGGGACTGGGATAAAGTTGCCAAGGGTACTCACCACGTCAACTGCTGGTATCAGCGTTGTTGTGCCTGGAATGTCTATGTCAAAGACGGCATCGTCTGGCGCGAAGAGCAGTCTGGCACCTACGAGCAAACCAACCCCGAGGTACCTGATTTTAACCCGCGTGGCTGTCAAAAAGGCGCTTGCTACAGCGATCGTATGTACGATAAAAGCCGCATACGTTATCCGCTTAAGCGCGTTGGCGAGCGTGGCGAGGGTAAATGGCAGCGCATCAGCTGGGAGCAGGCACTCAATGAAATAGCCGACAAAAGTATTGATGTACTCACTAAAGAAGGCCCCGATGGCATTCTTTGGGATGAGGGCTCAGGCGGATCAAATATCGGCGTGCAACGTACCGGTTTTGTCATGGGCACACCGATATTGGATACCGATTCAGAATTCGGTGATCATCATCCGGGAGCGGCTGTTACCTGTGGAAAAATCTCCTTTGCCAGCTCCGCCGATGACTTGTTTTATTCTGATTTAATTCTGATCTGGGGCGGCAACCCCACCTACACCCAGATTCCCAATGCGCACTTTATTAATGAAGCCCGCTATAACGGCGCACAAGTCATTACCATTACCCCCGACTACAACGCCTCTGCGATTCATGCCGATGCCTGGGTGCCGGTGAATATTGCCAGTGATGCCGCCTTTGGACTTTCCATGGCACAGGTCATTATTGAAGAAGGCCTCTATGCCAAGTCCTTTATTCAAGAGCAGACCGATATGCCGTTTTTGATACGAACGGATACCCGCTTATTTCTGCG